>CAZWJO010000051.1:0-20623 GCA_964634905.1 uncultured Sangeribacter sp. | reverse complement strand
CAAACTCTATTCCGAGAATGGCTTTTCCCGACTCTATTGTCTGTTTTATTTTTTCAGGCATAATCTTTTATATTTAATGAGGGGATATATCTAGATAAATCTTGATAAATCTAGATATATCCCCATTACTATTAAATGTCAATGGTCTGACTGGTCTGACGTGTCTGACTCGTCTGACTTGTCTGACTCAAATCTTAATTATTATTATTTATTCAGCAGATAATACACGTCATTGTAGCGTAGTTCTCTCTTGAATCCCTGCATTGTAGTGTTCTCGTCGATGCGTACCATCTCGATGCCTGCCATCTCTGCGTAGTCTTCCCAATACTCGGGAGTGATGTCGTAAGAGAAACAAGAGTGGTGTGTGCCGCCAGCCATGATCCATGCGCCTGCACCGATCTCGAAGTTGGGCTTCGGAATCCAAAGGGCAGATGCAACTGGAAGCTTTGGAAGTGGTTTTGACTTGATGCACTCTACGTCGTTTACGATCAGACGGAAGCGGTTGCCAAGGTCGATGACGGTTGCTGTTATGCCTTCGCCCGGTTTTGAAGTGAAGACGAGACGAGCTGTCTGTGCCTTACGGATACCGATACCGAGGAAGTGAACTTCAAGACGTGGTTTTTCTTCAGCGATGAGTGGACAAACCTCAAGCATGTGAGCCTGGAGGATTGAGCTGTTGGCCCCGTCAAAGTTAAGAGTATAGTCCTCGAGGAATGAACATCCTTTGCCCATGCCCTGGCTCATATACCAAAGAGTGCGGTAGAGAGCTGCTGACTTCCAGTCGCCTTCAGCACCGAAACCGATACCTTCTGCCATCAGACGCTGAGAAGCAAGACCCGGAATCTGGTCGAAACCTACGAAGTTAGGATCGTTGATATCCTGAGTGCCAAGGTCGTCGAAGTTTGTGGTGAACGCCTTTGCTCCCTTCTCTTTCAAGATGCTGCGAAGAGCGATCTCTGCCTTTGCAGCTTCATATACGGATTTATAACCCGTTGTGCCTTCTTCTTCAAGAGCAGCATCGTGGGCATATTCTTTGAAATATACCGCCATGAGAGCTTTGGTGTCTTCATCTGATACTTTCTTGTAGTGCTCCATAAGTTCGCTTACGGGGCAGTAGTCAACGTGGTAGCCAAGCTGCATTTCAGCGTCAACCTTATCTCCGTCAGTCACAGCCACGTTGTTCATCTGGTCGCCGAAACGGAGCACGAGCATATCCTGAGCATCTGCCCAAGCTGCTGCTACACGCTGCCAAACTGCGATTCGATCCTGAGTGTTGGCATCTTTCCAGTAGCCTACCACTACTTTACGGCGCACTTTCAGGCGGGCGCAGATATGTCCGAATTCGCGGTCACCGTGGGCACTCTGGTTCAGGTTCATGAAGTCCATGTCCATTGTCTCCCATGGAATTTCTGCGTTATATTGTGTATGAAAGTGGAGGAGTGGTTTGCGGAGTGCTTGCAGACCGTGGATCCACATCTTTGCAGGTGAGAAAGTATGCATCCAAGTGATGATACCTACACACTTTTCGTCATTGTTGGCAGCCTTCATGACAGCCTCTACCTCTTTAGAAGAGTTAGCAGTACCCTTATAGACCACCTTGATAGGAAGCCGTCCTGAATTGTTAAGACCATCTACCATTTCCTTTGAGTGTGCGTCAACTGCTACGACTGCATCACCTCCATAGAGCAACTGTGCGCCAGTCACCCACCAAATTTCCAAATTCTCGTACATTTTATTTAGTTTTTTAGGTTTTCAGTTTTATTTTATTGGTCTAATTGGTCTAATTAGTCTAATTGGTCTAATTAGCCTAATTTGACTCAATTCTCAATTAAGAAAAATTCTCAATTAAGAAAGATTCTCAATTCTCAATTCTCAATTAATAAAAATTCTCAATTCTCAATTAAGCAAAATTCTCAATTATTTAGCTTGCCCATAATAGGCCCCGGGCCCATGCTTCCTATTGAAGTGCTTCTCCACGAGCAGCGGATTCATGGTCAAATTGGGGTTAGCGGCAAATGCAATGCTTGCCATCTTAGCAACTTGCTCCATCACCACAGCATTATGCACAGCATCGTGAGGATCTTTACCCCACGAAAACGGACCATGGTTCTTTACAAGCACGCCGGGAGTATGCATCGGATTCATTCCCTCGAAACGCTTGATGATTACATTTCCAGTCTCAAGTTCGTATGCACCTTTCACTTCTGCCTCAGTCATATCAGCTGTGCAAGGGATAGCCTCGTGGAAATAATCAGCATGAGTGGTTCCGATGTTTGGAATGTCAAGTCCAGCCTGGCTCCATCCGGTTGCAAAAGTGGAGTGGGTGTGCACTACTCCACCAACTTCCGGCCAAGCACGATAGATTGCCAAATGTGTGGGGGTGTCGCTTGAAGGTCTCAATTGTCCTTCTACTACATTTCCCTGAAGGTCTACTACTACCATATCTTCCGGTTTCATGACATCGTAGTCAACTCCGCTCGGCTTGATGACGACAAGCCCTTTCTCGCGGTCGATTCCCGAAACGTTGCCCCAAGTGAAGATCACGAGACCGTGCTTCACGAGGTCCATATTAGCCTTATATACTTCTTCTTTTAATTTCTCCAACATATTTTCAAGTTCTCAAGTTTTCGAGTTTTCAAGTTGTCAAGTTTTCAAGTTGTCATGATTTATCATGGATTCTCAAGATAAATCATGAATAATCCTGAAAAATCTCAATTCTCAATTCTCAATTCTCAATTTTCAATTTATAAAGCGTCGCTCCTCTCTTGGAGCCACTTTTGTCGATAAATTCAGTCTTTTCCAGTGTATTGCTTTCCATCACTCTTTTCCTGAAGTTCCTTTTGTCGAGCTTTTCTCCAAGGATTGCCTCATATACGGATTGCAATTGGCTGAGAGTAAATAGTTCTGGTAAAAATTGGAATACCAACGGTTTCCGATTTACTTGCTGTCTCAAATATTCTAAAGCCTGCTTTACAATCTGAGGATGGTCGAAATATAGTTCCGGCATCTCGTCAAGAGGTATCCAGCGGGCGTCATTTTCGGTCACACGTTGATGATCTTGGTCGTCAAAATTCATCAAAGCACAGTATGCTACAGAAATGACTCTGGCTCCAGGGTCTCTGTTCACTTCTCCAAAAGTTCCTACTTGATTCATGTAGACATTTTCAAGACCGGTGAGTTGGAAGAGTACCCTTTGGGCAGCTTCATCAAGCGACTCATTATCCTCTACGAATCCACCCATTAGCGACCACTTGTCTTTTCCGGGCATCATACGCCTCTTAATGAGAAGAATATTGAGTTTTCCCTCATGGAGACCGAAAATCACGCAGTCTACACTCACGTAATGCTGCGAATGCTCCTTATAGTAATTCATATAATAATGCATAATTCATAATGCATAATTCATAATTATGGCAAGCAATACATAAAAATTACTATTCATAAGTCATAATTTAATCATTGCGTAGCCAATTATGCATTATGAATTATGCATTATTAATTAGAAGAATTACCAGAAATACCAGTAGAATGCAGCTGTGATGCCAAGAATGATGACTGAGTGAATTACATCCCATGCATTCCAGCTTGCACGTGTCACAGCTCTCTGTTCCGGTGTAGATGTGCCGAATACGAGACCCTTGATCTTTTCCTCATCAGGTGCAGGAGTGAACATGCTCACTACAAAGATCACTGCCAAGCAGAATACGAGCATCCAGCCGCAGAAGAAGAGCCAGTTGGTGTCGAAGAAGAGCCATTGGAACCATGAGTGATCGGCTTCAGGTGTAGGAGCTGCGTTGCTATATATAACTTTTGCGGTCAGGCGTGTGATACCAACGGCAAGGCCTGCGATAAGACCCCACATACCACCCTTGGCTGTAGCACGCTTCCAAGTCACACCGAGCAAGAATGCTGCCGCAATTCCAGGAGCTAATACAGACTGAACATCCTGAAGATAGAGATAAAGCACATCGCCGACTGAACGCATCACAGGAATCCAAAGAATACCCAAGATGACGATTACTACTGTAGCAGCCTGACCAATTTTCACAAGCTTCTTCGGGTCTGTTTTGGGTTTGAATCTCTGATAGAAGTCGATGGTGAAGAGAGCTGCTGATGAGTTGAAGAGTGAAGCCAACGACGACATGAGGGCTGCAAGGATACCGCAGACGATAAGTCCTTTCACACCAGCCGGGAGAAGTTTTGCCACAAGAGTTGGGAATGCTGCGTCAGAGTTGGGAAGTCCTTCCGGAGTTAGTGGGAGGAAGCTGCCAAGCTGCTGATGAAGTGCAAATGCAATCATACCAGGGATAAGAAAGAGGAAAACAGGAAGAAGCTTAAGGTAAGCTCCGAAGATTGTACCGCGGCGTGCTTGCTTCTCATCGCGGCCTGAAAGTACGCGCTGTACAATGAACTGGTCGGTACACCAATACCAGAAACCGATAACTGCAGAACCAATCAAGGCTCCAAGCCATGGATATTGCGCATCACGGTTATCTCGGATAAGGTTGACCATTGAGTCGCCATATTCATTTACCTTCACTTCAGAGCAGATTGCCATCATCTGTTCCCATCCGCCGAGTTCTTTCAGACCGAGCACGAGGATAATTAATGATCCGAGCAAAAGGATAGGAGTCTGGAGCACTGATGTATAGAGCACTGATTTCATGCCTCCGAAGATGGTGTAGAGAGCAGTGATGATTACGAGTCCTACCGCTGCAATCCAGAAGAAGTCAATGCCCCAAATGCTCTCAATACCGAATACCTGCTGGAATACCAAGCCACCTGCATATACAGTCACAGCTACTTTAGTAAGCACGTAACTGATAAGTGAAATAACAGAAAGAATAGTGCGGGAAGCCGGGTTGTAACGCTTTTCCAGGAACTCCGGCATTGTAATCACCATAGAGCGGGTATAGAAGGGGACGAATACCCAGCCAAGAAGAAGGATCATCCAGCCCTGGATTTCCCAGTGTGCCATTGCCATACCGGATGCTGCTCCGGAGCCTGCAAGGCCGATAAGGTGTTCAGATCCGATGTTTGATGCAAAGATAGATGCACCGATTGCGATCCATGTGGCGTCTTTGCCGCCGAGGAAGTAGTCGTCTGCATTGTTTTGTTTCTGCTTCATCACCCAGAGGATGATGCCGATCAGAGCCAAAGCAAATATCCCGACTACAATCCAGTCTAATACTGCCATAATGTTTAGGTTTTATTTATTTAGGTTATTGTTGTTTTAGTCTTTAGACTTCAGTTTAATCAGGCTTCTTCAGGCTTCCTCAAAAATCCTGATGGGTCGTGAAGGATCCTGATATATCCTGATGGATCCAGATAAATCTCAATTCTCAATTCTCAATTATTCAGAGACTGAGAATTTAAAGATGCAGTGGCTATTGTAAGTGTCGCCCGGGTTCAAGAGGGCTGATGGCCAGCCGTATTTATCAGCTTTGTTGGGTGCGTCCGGATATTTCTGAGTCTCAAGGCAGATACCGGTGCGCTGGTTGTAGACAATTCCGTGCTTGCCTGTTACAGTGCCGTCGAGGAAGTTGCCGGAATATACTTGGATACCTGGTTCGTTAGTATAGACGTCAAGCTGTATGCCAGTAGATGGGGAAAGAAGAGTAGCTGCCACTTGGGTGTCGTCGCATGCAGTGTCCAGCACCCAGTTATGGTCGTAGCCGTTACCGTTTTTGATTTGGTCAAAGTCAATTTTTTCTATGTCGTCGCCTACCACTTTTGCTACAGTGAAGTCCATCGGAGTGTCTTTGACTTCAAGGATTTCTCCGGTGGTCATGTATGTTGAGTCCACAGGAGTGAAGCGTGTTGCATTCACGGTCAGGATATTGTTGGTGATAGGTTGGTTAGGATCGCCGTTAAGGTTGAAATATGAGTGGTTGGTCATATTTATATAGGTCGGCTTGTCGGTTGTAGCCTTATAATCAATGTCTATCGCATTGTCGCTAAGAAGCGTATAAGTGACGGTTGCTTTGACATTGCCCGGGAAGTTGTTATCCCCGTCAGGGCTGTCCATAGTCAATACGACTGTAGAGTCGTTGGGCTGATTTGCCTCATAAACCTTGTATTGCCATCCGGAGAATCCGCCGTGGAGGCAGTGTCCAAAATTATTCTTTGGGAGCTGAATTGTCTCGCCGTCAATGGTGATCTGACCTTGGTTGATACGGTTGGCATAGCGGCCGATTGATGCTCCGAAGTCAGAAAGATTGTTCTGCGGGAAGTAAGCCTGTACGCTGTCGAAACCAAGCACAACATCTTTGAAGTCACCGTTGCGATCCGGCACCATAATGGACACGATACGTCCGCCGAAGTTAGTCACGCACACTTCCATGCCATTGGCATTCTTAAGTGTGTAAAGGGCAGTCGGTTTACCCTCATATTCACTTACGAAGTTCTGAGGATCAAGACCTGAAAGAGTAGTTTCTGAAGTCTCCTTAGAAGAGTTACAGGCAGCCATAGCCATTAGCACAGCCGCCCCCATCATCATTGCTTTTGTCGCTTTTATCATGGTATAAGTTTTTAAAAATTTTAGGTTTATTTTATCCGACCTGTCTGACTTGTCTGACCTGTCTGACCAGTCTGACAAATTCTAAATTATGAAAAATGAGTGTATAAACTACACTTTTTCCTTTCGGCGGTAAAATTACAACTTCCTATCCAATCTGCCAAATAAATTTTTATGTTTTTCAACATATTTTATAAAATTCTCATCTCATTACTATAACTTCCACCGTATCCTCCTCTCAAAGTTTCAACATGCTCACTCCATTGTCCTAAGAATTAATCCCCCCCTTACGCTCTCAACCCTCAGGATTCTCACCTTGATCACCCGGAAATTAAAAAATTTCCCTTTGCGTGATTCCCATAGAGTTTCCGAAAGTAGAGCTCTAATTTTTCTAAAAAAATCCTCAAACTTCTAAAAAAAATTATTAATTTTGCACAAAACTTCATCATAATTAAAAAAAATCGATCTTATGAAGAAATCTTTACTTTCATTAGCGGCTTGCGCCATGTTGGTTGGCTCTGCTAACGCTGCAATGTATCTTGTAGGAGAACCGGCTGGAAATTGGAGTCCTCAGACTGGCATCGAAATGCAAGAGGCTGACGGGGGCTACAAATGGACCGGGACCGTCGGCGACAATCAATGGTTCGCATTCGCCACTCAACTTCTCGACTCTGACGATTGGGGTACATTCAACTCTACCTATCGACTCAATCCCCCTGCTAACGGCACTGTTGCTAATTTTGGAGAATATACCCTCACCTTGGGTGGCCAGGACTGTGCTTTCAAAGGAAATGGGGAGGAAGTCACTTATTTTATTAAGGAGACCGACGGCGTTTATACCCTGTCAGTTACATCTGCATCCTCAGAACCCGAACCAGTTCCTGAGACTCCTCTTTATATTATAGGACAAGTTGCCGGAGAGTGGAGCCCTGCTATCGGTATTGAAATGGAGCCGGTGGCTGGTGGTTGGAAATGGTCTGGTAATGTGGCTGATTCAGATTATTTCGCATTCGCTACCGAACTCCAAGACCCTGACGCTATTGATTGGGATGTGTTCAATGCCACATGCCGCATTTCTCCAGATGATGGCGACGGAACATTTGCTGCTGATGGGGTCTATGGTATGCACATTGGCGAACCAAGTGGCGCTTTCCACGGTACTGGCTCAGAATCAGAAGTGACTTATTATGTGAAGGAGAGCGATGGTGCTTATAAACTCTATGTCACAGGTGCAGGAGAAGCTCCTTATCAGCCTGATGATGTATGGGGAGTGGTCGGTGATTTCAACAATTGGGGTGAAACTCCAGACTTCCAGATGACTCAGATTGGTCCTGGCGTTTGGAAAGCCACTATGTATGATTTCTCAGGTGAATTTAAATTCCGTGCTAATTCAGATTGGATTCTTAATTATGGCCCTGCTGAAGATGGACTGATTGAAGCAGACGGAGTATATGATATCACTGCAACTACAGCTAATTTCATTATTCCGGAAGAAGTGGAAGAAGTGATCTTCGAGCTCGACCTCAACAATAAGACTCTTACAGTCGACGGTCTCACTCCATCATTCCTCGCCCTCCGTGGTAATTTCATCGACTGGGCATTTGAATGGAGCTATCTCTTCCAGGAAGTTGACGACGACGTATATACGCTTTATCTCGATGGAGTAGGAGAAGATTGGAGATTCAAGGTTGCAGACCAGGATTGGAAAGAATTCTACACTACAGGTGTGACAGATATGGTTGCTGGCGAGATATACCCTCTTGGTGATCCTAATGGTCCTGATATGGGTGTTGACAATAATTATACCGATGTGACAATGGTTCTTAATCTTGATGAAGGTTATTTCTCTTTCTACGGTGAAGTAGCCACAAAAGTTGCCCTCAATGAAATCACTACCGGTAAGGCTCGTTACTTCAACTTCCAAGGAGTGGAAGTCACCAACCCATCCAATGGCATCTACGTCCGCGTAATCAACGGAAAATCTGAAAAAGTTACAGTAAAATAATCTCTTTATCACGACTGTATCACGCAGAGAGCGCAAAGAGCAAAGGCCGCAGAGAAAAAATATCCTCTGCGCTCTCTGCCCTTTGCGCTCTCTGCGTGATAATACCGCTCTCTGCGTGATGCCTCAAAAGTTATTTCTTAAAAAATGTCATAAAATTCTAAACTATCAAAATTCCAAGATTGTTACTATAAATATATTCAAAGCAAATGATAATATAATGAGCATACTTTCAGAATGCATTTTATATAGGATTTCATGGACAAATGATTATGAATTATGCATTATGAATTATGCATTATGAATTAAGTAAATGCAAGCAGAAGATAATAAAAATATCGGCCCTCAGGACCAATCCCCTGTTGAGAATAATGCCGACACTGCGAAAAAGAAGCCAAAAAAGCATCTGATCCGTAGCCCCTGGCTTCGTATCCCCCTCAAGGTGTTGGGCTGTCTTGTCATATTGATACTCCTGATCCCAATCCTCCTCTATATCCCTCCTGTCCAAAACTTTGCAGTAAAAACCGCAACCAAAATTGTCGGTGACAAAACCGGTATGCACATCGGAATTGACAAATTAAGGCTTAAATTCCCCGTAAATCTTTCGCTCAATGGAGTAAGCGTCATTGAAGCTTCCGGCGACACTATGGTCCTCGCCCGAGAAGCTTTAGTAGATGTAAAGCTGCGTCCCCTACTCGGACTCGATGTGCAGATCAAACGTCTGAAACTCCTTGACGGATATTATCGTATGCTATCGCCAGACTCCTCAATGCTTATGACTATCAAAGCAGGTCTGCTTGAAGTTGACGATAAATCGAGCGCTAATATCAAGACAAGTACTATCTCTCTTAACGAAGCTCGTCTGCGAGACGGTGAGGTTGAACTCAACATGGATGTATGGAAACAAAAGCCTTCTCCTCAAGACACAACCTCCACTCCTTTTTATATTACAGCTAAAAAACTCAACATCGAGAATATGAAATTCTTGATGACGATGCTTCCCACTATCGATACCCTCAAATTCCAAACATCAAAGCTTACTCTTGAGGAGGGTATAATAGATCTTCGAACAATGTCAATACGAATGAGCGATGTGACAGCCTCACATGGCGATGCCCTTATGCTCACACCTTCAGTAGAATACGTGAAGACCCATCCGGCGCCTGCACCCGACACTACTGCGACTCCCTCGGCTCCTACCACTATAGTTGCTGACCGTATCACTCTCACAGACTTCAACGCACGCTATGCCGTGGAGGATTCCCCCATAGTGCAAGGTTTCGACGCTAACGATATCCGTGTCTCCGGTCTTGACATAGAACTTGAAAATTTCTACAACCAAGCGGCAAACATTACGCTCCCCATAACATATCTGAAAGGCATGGAGCAATGTGGACTCACTATAACTGAAGGAAAAGGCACCTTCTCCATGGACTCAATCGGTATGATGCTTAAGGATTTTGATATTCGCACACCATTCTCCCACTTAGAAGCCACTGCGGCTATTCCTAATGCCCTTCTCGCTTTTGAGCCTGCGGCTAATCTCGATGTTGATCTTAACGCAAGCCTTGGAGTGAATGATATCAACAGCTTTATGCCCGATTTATCGGTATATACTAAAGCGATTCCTCCATTGACTCCTCTCAATGCCAAGATTAAAGCCAACGGAGAGTTAGGCAATGCCGACATTGAGCAGTTTGACGTAGCTCTTCCAGGGACTCTTTCCCTTCGCGCCGTCGGCAAAGCTCAAAACGCACTCGACTTCAAGAATCTTATTGCAAATCTGGCATTCGACGGTGAACTCCGACGCCCGGAGATAATAAAGAAATTTGTGGCTCTTGATGGTATCAATATCCCTACTCTCAATATTAAGGGTACGGCTTCGGCAAATCATGAAAACTATGCAGCTGATTTCAAACTGAATACTCCGCAAGGTAACCTTGCCGCCGATGGACATGTAGGAATGAATTCAGAGCGTTACGATGTCCGTGCATCAGTGCATAGTCTTAATGTGGGTTCTTTTATCGGAGATAAGACAATAGGCCCGGTCACAGCATCCCTCTCCGCACAGGGAGCCGGGTTCAATCCGGAGAAACGAGGAGCCCATACTGATGTCCGTCTCGATCTTGCAAGTGCAGTCTATAACGGGCATAACATAAAGGATATTACCCTTCTCGCCACGCTACGGGATGAAGATTTCACACTAAAGGCAAACTCTCCCAACCCGGTCCTCTCTTTCGATATAGCAGGCAATGGTAAAATTTCTGATAATTACTATCAGGCTGATCTGACAGCCGACCTTAGGCATGTGGATTTGATGGCTCTCGGACTTTCCGATACCGTTAACAATGGGGCTGCCAAAATACATTTAAATGGCACAGCTTCTCCTCATACTTGGCTTTACAATGTGGATCTTAATGCTGCAAATGTAGATTGGCATCTTCCCGCTCAAGACATAGTTATTCCCGACAGTGTAAACTTGAAGTTTATCTCTACAGCTAATAATACTGATTGTCGCATTCTCGCAGACGGGGCAACAATCCAATTTCTTTCTTCTGTAGGACTCAAATCACTGGTCGATGGTTTCACAAGCGTATCTGCAATATTGCCAAAAATGATTGAGGATAGGCGCATTGAAGTAGAGGCACTCGAACAGAAACTTCCTCCATTCTCACTTGATGCTAACGTAGAGGGTAATGGCGTGGCTGCCACTTTCCTTAGGTCTACAGGCATGAGCTTCAAAGATTTCTCTTTACGCCTCGACAAGGATTCTATCATTAATGGAAACATGACCCTTGATGCGTTGAATACCGGCTCCATGCGTATCGATACGATCACTGCGTCTCTGAAATCGCGCGGTCAACTCCTTGATTACATTATCCATCTTGGAAATCGTCCCGGTACGATGGATGAGTTTGCTGATGTCCGTCTTAGTGGATATCTCGGTGAAAATCGTCTTTCTGCTTATCTTATGCAGCATAACGTCAAGAAGAAGATGGGATATCGTCTCGGTTTCACAGCCTCGCTCGCCGACTCGATAATGTCCATCCGTTTCACTCCTTTGAAGGCGACTATAGCTTACCTTCCATGGACTTTCAACCTTGACAATTATATAGATTTCAATATCCTGAGTAAGAAAATTAATGCTAATTTATTGGCAAGTAGCGATAATAGCAGCATCCTTCTCCGCACTGAAAAGAATGAGAAAGGGCAGGATAATCTTCACCTTAATCTGAAAGATATTCAAGTCCAAGATTTCCTGCACATGATGCTTAATCCCCCTCCAGTGAAGGCTTTGGTGAATACTGATGTTAATGTGCGCTATACCGGGCGTGCTCTCGTCGGCAAGGGTACTCTCGATATCAATGATTTCTATTTCGACAGCAAGCGTGTTGGTGATTTCAATTTCACTATGGCTGCCGGTATGGGAAATAAAGGTAAGAGCGCCGGTAAAGTCGGACTTATGGTCGATGGCGCCGAAGCGGCTGCCGTGCAGTTTATCCTTGCTCCGGATTCTGCAAATCCTAATGGTGGATTGATTGCCGAGCGTCTGAAACTTATCCTCACTAAGTTCCCGCTCTCCATTGCCAATCCATTCTTCCCGCCGCAGACCATGAAGCTTTCAGGCGCGCTAAATGGGGATATGAATCTAAATGGAAGTTTTACCGACCCTAAGCTCAACGGAAGCATTTCATGCGATTCTGTCGGTCTCTTCTTCAACATGCTTGGCACTAATTTCCGTTTCGGGAATGATACCATTTCTGTGGCAGACAATGTGCTGGACTTTCATCAATTCGATATTTATGGTGTCAATAAGAATCCTCTTACGCTTAGAGGCACTGTCGATGCCACTAAGATGAATGACATGAGATTTGACCTCTCCGCAAAGGCTAATAATATGCAGCTCGTCGGAGGCAATAGCCGTACAGCTGATGTCACCGGTAAACTTTTCGTCGACCTTGATGCCTCAGTGAAAGGTCCGATGTCGTTTATGGATATAAATGCAGTCTTGAATGTCTTGCCCGCTACCGACGTCACATATACTATGGCAATGACTTCTGATGCTCTCTCTCAGGGTACGGGCGCCGACGGCGTTGTGAAGTTTGTCAACTTCAATGATTCCACTCAAGTGGCTCAAGCTGATTCCCTGACTTCTACCATGGGTATGCGCATCACTGCCAAGGCTATCCTCTCGCAAGGAATGCAGGTTACCGTCAATCTCGGCGACCAGGGTAAGGTAGAATGTAATCCTTCCGGTACACTCAATTATTTCCAAAATTATGTGGGAGATATGAAGCTAAACGGAACACTTTACACTGGGACCGGATATGCCAATTATAGTATCCCTGTGATTGGAAAGAAAAATTTCGACTTTGATCAAAATAGCCATATCACTTGGAATGGAGATATCATGAATCCTACTCTCGCTATCCAAGCTTCCGACAACGTGAAGGCAAGCATTCAGATGAATGGCAATACCAGACTTGTAAACTTCCTTGTAAGTCTGAATATTTCCAATACCCTCTCGGCTCCATCTGTAGTCTTCGACCTCTCGACCGACGACGATATGAGCATAAGCAACGAACTCCAGTCGATGACGCAAGATCAGCGTATGCAGCAAGCTATGAATCTCCTCTTGACTGGTCGATATGCCGGTCCGAGCGCAAAGTCCGTAGGCTCTAATTTCGCTACAAGCTCCCTCTTTAGTTTCCTATCGTCTTCGCTCAATTCATTCTTGGCCAACAATGTAAAAGGAGTGGATATAAACCTTGGTGTCAACCAATATGAAACCGGCACCAACGGCAACACTTCTACCAACACATCTTACTCATATCAAGTATCGAAATCTTTGCTCAACAATCGATTTAAGATAATTGTCGGTGGTAATTACTCTACGGATGCTTCTTCCGACGAAAATTTCCAACAAAATCTTATCAGCGACATAGCATTTGAATATATCTTGAAGCAGACCAACACTATGAGCCTCAATGCTCGCTTGTTCCGTCACACAGGATTTGAGAGCGTTCTCGAAGGTGAGATCACTGAGACCGGTGTAGGTCTTTCGCTCCGTCGTCGCCTTGCTTTCTTCACTGAAATCACCCATTTTGGTCTCAGCAAATACTTCAAAGAAAAATGGAAACAATGGCACGACAAGAAAGAACTCTCCCTCCCCTCCGATACCCTCCCCTCCGATACCCTCCACTAATCACGTAAAGTACGCAAAGAGCAAAAACCGCTAAGAAAAAAATCATCCTCTGTGCCCTTTGCCCTCTGCGCTCCCTGCGTGAACAAAGACCTCTGCGTGAACCCACATGAACCAACATGATTCCCCATGATTACTAAAATAAACTCTGCGACCTTTGCCCTTTGCGTCCTCTGCGTGATCCTCGCAGGAGCCTGCAGTACGACCCGTCGTCTTGCCGACGACGAGGTGCTGTACAATGGAATGAAGATAAAGATAAATCCGACCGGTGACGAAAAACTCCCGTCGGCTCTTGTCTCTGACCTCCAGCAGGCCGTCAACGTGAAGCCAAACAATCCTTGGCCTTTGATTTCTCCCTATAAACGTGACCCTCTCCCTATCGGCCTTTGGGTATACAATAACTGGAACGACTCTGCGCGCGGAGTCTACGGTTGGCTCTACCGTATGCTTGCGAAACCCCCGGTGCTTGTTTCTGATGTCCGTGCTAATATGCGCACTAAGATGGTGGAGGAAATCCTTGCAAACAATGGATATTTTGGCTCTACCGCTACATACGAAGAGATTCCCGACAAGAAGAATCCAAAGAAGGCTACTTTGGCTTATACATTCGATGTGTCTTCCCCTTATCGTATCGACAGTATAATTTACCTTAATAGGCCACCTGTCGGGTTGGATGGAATTGTTGATTCCCTTGCGCGCCATAATGAATGGCTTCAGAAAGGGTCGATATTCTGTGTTGATTCCCTTTCGGCTTTCCGTGTGAAGGTTGCCAACAACGTGCGTAATAAAGGTTATTACTACTTCCGTCCGGAATATCTGGAGTTTCTTGCCGACACTTTCTTGACTCCTCATGCAGTGGCTCTGAAACTCGATTATGCCGACAATATCCCTTCAATAGCGCTCCGCAAATATAGGACCAGAAATATCGTCACCCTCCTTGAACGCAATGAGATTTATAGTCCCGGCACTCCGGACACTCTTCACACCAATAGGGGAGAGGTCATCATCATGCGTCCGCAGCGTGTGAGGAAAAATTTGATTCCCGGTTGTATAACTTTCCGGGAGGGAAAGGTGTTTTCTGTGCGTGACATGGACCGTACCCAGACTCGACTCTCCCGACTTGGTATATTCTCCAATATCCAAATTCAGCCTGTTTTAGCTGATACGTCTTCGAAAAACCCTCTGATGGATGTCTATATCACTTGCCGCTACGACCGCCCGATGGAAGCTTCGATAGAAGTCAATGCGACCTCGAAATCAAATTCATATATAGGGCCCGGCCTGATCGCTTCTTTTTCTCACAATAATATTTTTGGTGGAGGTGAAAAACTTTCGGTGTCGCTCAATGCTGATTATGAATGGCAGACGGGACGCAATCGCTCAAGTGTGTTCAATTCCTACCAGTTTGGTATACAATCATCGCTTGCTTTCCCGCGTCTTTTGGCTCCTAAGTTCATCCCAAGGTCGCAACGCGACTTAAACTGGACTACGATTACTCTTGGCGGTTCGATCCTAAACCGTCCTAAATACTTCATGATGGCCGAATATAATATGGGCATCACATACGATTGGAGAGCATCAAGGCATGCCACTAACTCGTTTACTCCATTCAAACTGACTTATAACAAACTTATTCGCACCACTGAGGATTTTGACTCAGTCATGGCGATGAATCCGGCTGTTGCACTCAGTTTCGAAAGCCGGTTTATCCCGCAACTAAGCTATACTTATACCTACGATAGATGGTTTGAACGAGAACATAATAATGAAATCACTTTCACTGCTCTCTTCACTGAGGCTGGAAATCTTTTCGATGTCATGTACGATCTTGCTAAAGTAAAAGGTGTCAAGAAACTTTTTGGCACACCGTTTGCACAATTCGTGAAGGGCCAGGTTCAGCTTGTATGGAATCATCGCCTTTACCCGAAACAAGATAAATGGATTGTCTCACGCATCCTTCTTGGGGCTGCCCACGCCTACGGGAATGCCAAGGAGGTGCCATATTCTGAGCAATTCTATATAGGCGGTGCCAACTCAATACGTGCTTTCACTGTCCGTTCCATTGGACCCGGCAGTTATCGTGCGCCTAAAGATCTCGTCAATGGTTACTTTGACCAGACCGGTACTTTCAAATTCGAGCTTAACTCCGAATACCGCTTCCCGATAGCCGGTGACCTCCACGGAGCTGCCTTCATCGACGCTGGCAACATCTGGCTTATTAAGAACGACCCCCTTCGTCCTGGCGGCCAGCTTCAGGCAAAGACTTTCTTAAAAGATATTGCTTTAGGTACGGGGGCTGGCCTTCGCTACGACTTGGGCATGTTGGTAATCCGTCTTGATGTAGGCTACGGTCTACACACCCCATACTCTAACGGCACACCCCACTACTTCAACGTGGCTTTCAAAGATGCCTTTGCCCTCCATCTCGCCCTCGGCTACCCCTTCTAAGTATGGAACCGCGGGCTTCACAGCCCTCGAAAAAATATATGGAACCGAGAACTCCCAAGCCTTCGGAAAAAACAAATCCTCTCCAAAGCATATAAGCTTTAGAGAGGATTTTAAGGATATTCTACAAGCCAGTGCTATCTACAGAAAGGCTTCGCGCCAATGGGGACAGCTCCCGACAACATCTCTTTTCATATTTCTCAAGGCTTTATATCAGCCTCCAATATCATCCTTTCTATCCATATAACAATTAACTCACCTCATGGTTCAATCCTGCCGGTTTATCCTAATGGAAGCCACTTATGGCTTCATAAGACGATCCATACCCTCCCGGTTTGTCCCTCGGCAAGCCACTTGTGGCTTGTATTATTTGCAAATCCAAAAAAAAATCACTACCTTTGCATCTCTAACCTCTTACCTCCTATAGCCTGTAACCCTTAAGTTGAGTAAAACGAAACTTAAATTAGTATGAAAATTGCCCTTTTCGACAACCCTGATGATCATTATGATCTCCTTCCACTCTCATTCACGCGCCCCATCTGCGATTTTCGTGTGGGTATCACTACTATTCGCGAGAAATGGGAATCATTCCTCCCGGATGCTGATATCTTTGCGCTTCCCGTCGAATATCTCCGCGAACGTTTCGGGCAGCCCGACGACCTTGAGGAGGAGTTCCTCTTTGTCTCGGGTGCAGTGGTCCCTGACACTGACATGGCAGCGCGCATAGTGTCGTTAAAAAAAGGGCAGGCAATAATTTCCGACTCCCACACTTTGGCTTTTCGTGGCTCATGGAATGATCTCGATTCCCATGACTTCCATGATGTATTTGAAGAAGATCTCCGTCGCCTGCGCAATGTCTATGACGTCTTCATAATGAATCCCGAGGTTCTCGTCGAAGATTATCTTCGCATTACTGCTGAAAGAACCTCCCAACCGCTCCCGGAGTCTAACAAGGTTCTTGGTGATACGACCGACAAAGACGGTAATCCGATGCTTTTCATAGAGGAAGGAGCCGAAATAGAGGGAGCGATTCTCAACGTCAAGGAAGGTCCTATTTATATTGGCAAAGATGCCGTCATAATGGAGGGCTGCTGCGTAAGAGGGCCGATTGCATTCTGCGAGCATTCGAAGGCCCGTATGGGTGCAAAACTATATGGCGGCAGCACATTCGGACCCTACGTCAAGGTTGGCGGTGAAGTAGATAACTCCGTCATCTTCGGCTATTCCAATAAAGCCCATGACGGTTATCTCGGAAATGCTGTGGTAGGGGAGTGGTGCAATATTGGCGCCGGTGTGAATTGTTCCAATCTCAAGAACGACTACTCAAAGATCCGACTCTGGAACTATCGGCTTCACTCCTTCGCCCGAACTGATCTCCAATTTTGTGGACCCATAATAGGCGATCATTCCAAATTGGGAGTCAATGTGATGCTCAACACTGCCACCGTAATCGGAGTGGGAGTCAACGTTTATGGAGCCGGTTTCCCGAGAGTCTTCGTCCCCAGTTTCCAAGAGGGGAGTGCCAACGGAGGTTTCGTCGACCTCCCGGTCAAGAAATTCCTAACGGTCGCAGAGCGTGTAATGGCACGACGCAATCACTCTCTCACCGATCAAGATCTACGCATCTTCGACCGCATCTTCGAATATGCCTCCCACCTCAAACGCTGACCCCTTTCCCTCCATCACGCAGATAAAAAGGGACATAGCGGACTCCATCTTTACGACAACCTATATATTATTCTTTCATCTCCTCTATACAATATTCCAGACTTCGGGAGTCTTTGCTCTCGCTGAAATTAGCCCCAATCAGATAGATCGTGCGCGAGTCCATCGCATAGCGTCCGGAATAGTCGCGCGAATGAATCTGTTTCATAGCCTCAGTAACACTCTTGTTGTATTTGAACTCGAAGATATACACATAGTCTGACGTTAGCTCTTCCATATCGCTCCGGCCTTTATAGGAGTGCCTTTCTGCCGACGCTTCCGTACCAGAAAGCAGACAAAGTAGATATGTTATGGCTCGATAGGTTGATTCCTTATGATCTTCTCCAGGCAGATCTTTGAAGAGTGCTTCAAGCCTCTTCATGTATTGTTGAGGATTTCCTTCGTCAAGATCATCCTTAAACCGTTCGATATTGAACCGACTGTCAGGCCTTGAAGTCGTGGGAGCATACAGAGGCAGCAAGTTTTCCGCAAAACCTATTGATTGGAGAAGAATCCCTTGAGCATGCTCTGTCTTTTCTCATATCTGTCGCTCCCTTCTTCCAGATTAAGAAGTGGCTTGTCATACTCGTCCACAAGAATTGCTACCTTTCGTCCGCTTTGTGAATATGCCGCCTCGATAAGATGGCGAAACCGTTGCGAAGGTGTGATATCTTCAGGCTGCCGCTCATATTTTTTTTCATATCCTCTTAGAATTGTGTCGAGTTGATGCTCCAAAGCGTTTTCAGCTTCATAGTCTTCGGAATTAAGATCGAAATGAAGTACAGGTCTTGGAGTCCAGTCCAGATTCATACGATCTATCTCTAACCCCTTGAAGAGCTCACGTCGCCCATCGAAATAGGCATGTCCCTTTTTCCACGCAGATGTGAATTTTTATTTGACTCATTCTCGCGTACTCCACAGTCTCCATACAATCTGTGCGTGAACTCATAGCGTGAAACAGCTAAAAAAGTTGCATATTTCGCAAAAAATCACTAACTTTCCAAGTTTGTCAGTTTGATAGTCCTATGGGTTGGCATACAGCATTTTAGATAGTCTAAAATGTAGCAAATAAAAGGCTGCTCTAAAATTTAACACTTATTTAACACATCTATATGCTTCCTTCATTTTACGTTGGGTTATTATTTGTGTGTTCACCTTGATTCCGGACATCCATCTGCACAATCGGGTTGGGGCGGTTCTCCTTCGACTTGCCCCTTTTCCTCAGACCCTCGATGAACTCCCCTGTCTTCTTGTCTATCCTGTCAGTGTCGTTGTCCTCTATCTCGAAGTAGTAGTTGGTGCAGTCGAAGTAGATCACCCTCTCCTTGCGGTCCATGAACTTCCTCGTGCTACGGTACATGGCCGCCTGTATGGCGTTGATATGCCCCGACAGTTCGCTCAGCGACCTGTACATGTCGTTCTCCTTGAAGGAAGGCGGGAACAGCATCCCCTTTGCGAACTCGAACGTCCTTATCTTCGAGCACGGGCAGAGCACCCGGGAGAACGCGAGCGTCCTGAGGATCTCATTGAGGTCGTACCTGATGCGCAGGTCTTTCTGGATATTTCTTTATGTCCTCAAGGGTGTCCAGTTTCTTCACGTTTATCGATGTGGGTTTCCCGTTGATGCGGGTCGATTTCTGATGTAGGCCCACGTGCCTGTATTGGTCTTGATGAATGTCGCTTTCATATATGCTACTATTAGCTACAAAATTACAAAAAAAATTAATGAACTGTGCAACAATTCATAAAAAAAATTTTTCATTTACTTACGAGACCAAACTGACAAACTCCCGGGGATATCATGGGATATCATGGGATATCATGGGATGCAGGGAGAGCATGAAAAAATATTTGCATATTTCCCCAAAAATCACTACCTTTGCAGCTATAGAAATAACTAAAAAGAAATATGCCATGGGCGTAAGCATCGGTTTTTCTCAGAAATATTTTGGTCTCAACACATGGATCCTGGCTAATATCATCCAATTGGGCACTCAAAGTTTCTGCAATCGATTCGTGGACTTTCACATTGACCCGGGTCGCCGGCTCTATGATCAGATGGTGATGGCTGCCAGAAGTGGAGTCGCCAACATTGCGGAAGGTACTTCCCGTCATTCAACTTCTGTCGAGACGGAGATGCGTCTTTTAGATGTAGCTCGTGCAAGCATTGATGAGTTGCAAGGAGATTACTTCAATTTCTTGTTGCAAAGAAGAGCTGACGTTTGGGCTATAGGGAATCCTAATAGAGAATATCTATGGAAAATCAACATAGACACTCTTCAATTTTCCACAAATCTTTTCCATGACGCTGCCCTTCATATCTTGAATCAGAAAGCCAAATATGACCCTTGGATTGAAAATGAGAATCCAGATATAGTAGCGAATGCCATGCTGATACTATGCTCAAGACTTAACAGGATGCTCGAATCTCAAATCAAAAATAAGCTTCAGGAATTTCGCGAGAAAGGTGGTTTCACAGAGAATATGACTGCGGAACGCATTGAAGCCAAGCGACAGCAGTCGATGGCAGAAAATGCTCCTAATTGCCCTATTTGTGGAAAACCTATGCGCAAGAGAATGCAAAAGAAAGGCGCCATGCAGGGGCGCCTCTTTTGGGGTTGCTGTGATTTCCCTCGTTGTAATGGGATCGTCCCGATGGCTGAAACCTGACATGGGATATCATGGGATTTCATGGGATATCATGAGCTATCATCATAAAAATTTGCATATTTCCCAAAAAATCACTACCTTT
>CAZWJO010000050.1:0-21117 GCA_964634905.1 uncultured Sangeribacter sp. | reverse complement strand
ATCTTTGCGATGCTGACGGCAATTGGGTACTTGATGCTGATGGCAACCGTCCCGGTTATACTTCCGGATGGCTTGGCTACTGGCTTGACGAGAATCTTGGCATCACCTACTGGGATGGTGGGGGCTACCCAGCCAACCTAATGTTCCTCGAATATGGAGGAGGTGGCACATATAATCTCGGTAACTCCGCATCATCAACTCCTGCCGGAACTCAGGTGCGCGTACGCTTCGACCTCGTGGCAAACGGCGATCCTGCTACAGCAGTGCACTTTATCATAAACGTAACCTTCGGTTAAGACTCTATATTTCGCAAGCGAAAACTAAAGAGCAAAAGGATAACCTTATAACCCTATAACCTCATAACCCTTTAGTTGAGCTTGCGAAACTAAAATAATAAAAAATGAACAGATCAATGAAATATACAAAGTGGCTACTTGCCGCTGCGGTTATTAGCACTGCTCCAGTCTTTACGTCGTGTGACAATGATGATGACGTAGTAGTAGCACCGCTCCCTGATAAATTCTCCACAGTGCTTTCATCGCTTAGCATCGATTGGAACGAGACTGAAGGTGTAGTAGACTTTGAGGCTCCCGGAAAATGGAAAGCTGAGTCTGCTTGCGAGTGGATCGAAGTAGACCCAACAAATGGAGCAGCGGGAGAACACCGTCTCTGGCTCTCCGTGACTCCCAATCCATATATGCTTCCCCGTACAGGTGAAATCCATATCACTTGCGGTGATGATTATGGCAAAATCGTAGTGACTCAAGCAGGTGCGCCGGCTGAGAATGTGGCTCCTGTAGATCTCTATCTTGAAGTGCCTTCTCTTGACTGGCAGACAGGCGAGATTAACTTGTCGGCTTATTCAAACGAAATCATGGGCAATCTCGGCATGACTTTGGAAGAATTCAATGCCGGTGTGGGCGATGAGGGCAACCTCGACTTCTTTGTTGTCGACAAGAATGGACAATGGGTAGCAGGTGGCACTTCAGGCACTCGTTGCGGAGCATGGTTTAACAACGATATGGAGGTGACTCAATGGAGCACTGGAAGCTATCCTGCCAATGCTGCTTTCATGGAAATTTATAATGATGAAGAGCCAGTAATCGTTATCGGTCGCGCTCCTGCCAATCCCGACAATGCTGACTACACTGTGACATTCGGCTTCACACTTGCCAACGACCATAGCCGTTATCAACTCTTCAAGCTCAATTTCGTATTCACTGCAGTTGATCTTAAGGGTACAGTTGTAGCTACACACGATCTCGTAGCTGAAATTGCTGCAAACGACGGATACGAAGCAACTCAAATTGAGTTTGATGCAGCCGCTATATGTGCTGAACTCGGTTGTGCTTCCCTCGACCTTGCTAAGGTGGTAGGATATGACTCTGAGGGTGAATTCGCAGGTTACACAGCCAATAATGGATATTGGTATATGACCAATGGAAGCATTGGAAGCTGGGGTGAAGGTGCCGGATGGTTTATCGAATACTGGGGAGAAGGAGTAGGTTCAGACAATTATTCATCATTTGCAGTAGGTCCATTCCCAGGTGTAACTGATGTTGCCGCAACCTCTAAGATTGGTTTCTGGTATAATAACAATGTTGTCATGTTTAACCTTCACGTCCAGATCGGCGAAGGTGGAAGTACTGGAGGCGATGATCCTCAGACTGTTGACGTAGTTTCATTCCTTGAACTCAGCATCAATGTGCCAGCCAACAATAACTACGAAACTGTGACACTCACATTTGATGCATCAGCAGTTGAAACTGCATTAGGTGTTCCTGCAAGTGAATGTAAGATAGTTGCTCTCGAAGATGATGGATCGCTCATCGCCACAACCGCAAACAATGGCTACTGGTATTCCATGGACGGCACAGTCTGTGGCTGGGGTGAAGGTGCTCTCTGCTTCATCGAATATCATGGCGATGAAGACGAATCATTAGCATCAAGCTTTAATGTAGGTCCATTCCCGGAGGCCAAAGGAACCGCTGTGGTGCAGATAGGCTTCATGCATGATAATAAAGTCGTGCTATACGATGTGAATGTAACTGTAGAATAATCTCTTATAATTCATAATGCATTATGCGCAGGTAATTATGCATTATAAATTATGCATTAACTCAAAACAATCATGAATCGCAAATATATTAAGATCTTCACATTGATGTCGGCTTTGGCACTTCTTCCATCTGTGACATCATGTAGCAATGACGACGACCCAGTCATGGTAGTGGAGGTTGGAGGTCTGGAGCAGCTTCCGGAATCTAAGGAAATACCTTGCACTTACGAAAATGAATCTCACGAGATTGTATTCAAAGCTCGTGGCAAATGGCATGTAGAACTTGAAGAGGGGTGCGACTGGGTATATTTCTCTCCGGCAGTAGGCCGTAAAGGTGAAAATGTACTGAAAGTGACAGTGGCCCGCAACACAGGCGACAAGGCTCGTGCCACTCTTTTCCACCTCATATCAGGAGAGGATGACGCAATGTTTACAGTGCGCCAGCCTGAATTCGGAGGTACTCTTCCCGATATAATCGAGCCTGAATCTCCATTCCTTGACCCGGCAGAAATTCCAGACTACGACAAATTCTGGCCTAATTCTGACTATGGTGCTAATATCCTCAATAAAGCCGCTAAATTCTCTTTCTCACGCAGCAAGCAGTCTGAACACTTCTTCGTGTTCTGGGACAGTTGGTTTGGCGATGATCCAAATGGTGATTTAGTTCCATCGACGCAGCGCGTTGATATAGATGATCTTCTTGCCAAGGCTGAGCAATTCTTCAATACCAACATCAACACTCTTGGAATGGCAGTGCTTGGTCAAGGTAAGTCACAGCTTGACAATTATAAGATGCAGATCTTCCTTCTTGATCCTACTCCTGAAGATTGGGTAGCCACAGGTTCCGGCTATGACAATATGATTGGTGCTCTTTGGGTCACTCCCGCTACATGTCATCCCGTTGGTTCTACAATCGCTCACGAAATAGGACACTCTTTCCAATATCAAGTATATTGCGACAAACTGCTACAAGGCGCTCCAGACAATGGCCAACATGGATTCCGTTACGGTTTCGACGCTCAGGGTGTGACCGGTTGTGCTTATTGGGAACAGTGTGCGCAGTGGCAAGCTCAGATCGACTATCCTGAAGAAATGTTCGGCTATCATCTTGGCACTTGGACATCAAACTGTCACCGTATTTTCTACCACGAATGGATGCGCTACGCTTCATACTGGCTCCAGCACGATTGGGTGGCACGCCACGGCGTAGAGGCATACGGACGTATATGGCGCGAATCTGAATTCCCCGAAGATCCTATTGAGACCTACACTCGTCTTTACAATGGCAACGATATGCAGAAGACATACGACGAGTTGTATGAATATGCTTCTCACATGGTATACTATGATATTCAAGGAGTTCGCGAATATGCATCATCTGAAGCAAAAGGTAACTATTCTACCGACCTCTACCGTATTGGCAACGACCAATATCAAGTTGGATATAAGTCTACTCCGGGAACAGCGGGCTTCAATGTAATCCGACTGATGACTTCTCCAGGACAAACTGTCAAAGTGAAAGTGGATGCCCTTAATCCCGGCGTTGCACTTGCTGCAAAAGATGCAGGTTCTATTCTCAATGGCGATGGAGCTATAGTCGGAGCTACTAAGAATTACAATAGCCAAAACAACACCTCAAGCAACTTCCGCTTCGGTTATGTTGCAATTGTAGATGGCAAGCCACAGTATTCCGCTATGACTAAAGGTAGCCACGAAACTGCCACTTACAATGTTCCTGCCGGTGCCGAAGAGCTCTACTTCGTAATCATGGGGGCCCCTGACACTTATAACCGTGTGCCTTGGAATGACAACGAGACTGACGATGAACAGTGGCCATACACCATTACACTTGAAGGAAGCGATGTATACGGATACTACGAACCTTCGATGCCGGTATATGAGAAAATAAATGACAACACTCTCAATGTCAGCTACGACCTCTCAGTTGATCCCAATGATGGCGAATGGGTGGCTGGCGGCCTCAACCTGATGTCAACTGAAATGAGCGAATTCCTTGGTGTAGCATTTAATGAGATGGCATCCCTTATGGAAGTGCCTCATGCTGGAACAGCAGTGGAGAAACAGGAAGGTAAAATCGTAGTCTTCAATAAGAATGCCGATGGCACACTTTCAAATATGCCTACTGCGAATGATGGCTACTGGGTGACTCCAGATGGAACCGCAGTAGATTATGGCGACGCTACAATTTACTACGAAATCAGCGGTATCAACGTAACTCTCGGCAAGAAAGGTGTTGTAGGTGCCCCTGGTGAGACTATGGTGATGCATCCGGTATTCATCTATACCAATGGTGGAGTTGAAAAGATTGTCAACATTACAATCAATTATCAATTCCGTGGCGAACCGGCACGTGCTCCTCGCCGTATCGCATATTCTAAAATGAAAAAGTTCTGATTAGATTTTTGTATTATTATTAGGTTCGAAGGGACGGTCCGCATTTCCCGGGCCGTCCCTCTTGCAATTACGCAGAAATGAATAAACTAAACATAACCTTAGTTTCCCTCATATTATCTTGCCTAAGCGGAATGGCGCAGATAGTGGATCCTGCAGAACTGGGTACGGTAGCCCTGAACGATGAGGAGGCATATCGTGTCAATACTGACATTCCCGTAGTGACACACATGGGAAAAGAAATATATATCCCCAAGGATTTGCGAGAAATGGATCTAAATGACCCGAAAAGCAAATGGAGTTTCCACCGAATGGTTGAGACCCCCGACATCGTACTTTTCTGGGCAGACGGATTCGGAGATAATATTACGACCGCGCCCGATCTTGAAGGGCAGAATATGAAAGTGGACCTTGCTAACCTCCTTGCCAAACTACAGCACTTTTATGATTATTTCTACAATGATCTTGCTTTCGTAAAACCGGGAACCAAAGCCGACAAATACAAGATGATGGTGATGCTCGACTATTCTCTTGAAGGTACTGCCTACGGTGGGGATTATGACGGGCAGATCGGTGCCCTATGGATTGCTCCAAACCGTGTGCAAGATAAAGAACTCAACTGCATCGCTCACGAACTTGGACATTCATTCCAACTCCAGATTTCTTGCGACGGAGAAGGTGAAGCATGGGGAGGAGCCGGAATCTTCGAGATGGCTTCTCAATGGATGCTATGGCAAGTGAATCCTGATTGGCAAACCGACGAGAATTATCATCTCAATGCTTTCCGCGACCTTACTCACAAGGCATTCCTCCACATTGACAATATCTATCACTCCCCTTACGTTCTTGAACTATGGGGAGAAAAGCATGACCGACCATTCATTGCAGAGCTTTTCAGGCAAGGACAAAGAGGAGAGGATCCGGTAATGACTTATAAGCGTTTGACAGGAATTGACCAAAAGACCTTCAATGATGAGATGTGGCATAATTATTCCCGGCTCATCAACTGGGACATAGACAGAATCCGCAAAAACGCACGTCCCTACGCCAACCAATGGAACACGAAGCTCGTCGATGCTGGTGGAGGTTGGCAAAGAGTGGCGCCGGAAAATGCTCCCGAGAACTATGGTTTCAATGCAATTCCCCTCCCAATCCCTGAGCCGGGGAAGACCTTGACCGTAGATTTCCGAGGGGAAGCCGGAAAGAAAGGTTATTTCACCAAGAATAAGGCAAAAGCCGGTTGGCGCTATGGGACAGTTGCTGTCGATGCGGATGGAAAGACTTATTACGGCGAAATGCAATCCTCAAACAATGGCAAAGTGACTTACTCTGCCCCTGAAGAAGCTGACATCAGGCATCTTTGGCTCGTTGTGATGGGTGCACCCACCGAGCATTGGCAAAATATCGATGGTGAAGATAACCCCGGAGATGCACAATGGCCATACTCAATAAAATGCACAATGCATAATTCATAATTCATAATCAATGACAGCGACCCGACACTTCATACTTACACTTGCGCTAATACTGAGTCTCAAAGTCTCGGCTGCTTTTCAAGCTCCCGACTTCAAATTCACCCACATCACTACCGATGCTGGGCTTCCCTCAAATTGTGTCCGTGCAATAGTTCAGGATGAAGACGGATTTATATGGTTTGGATCCGATGGGGGGTTAGTGCGTTATGACGGCACTTCCCCCAAGGTGTTTATTCCTAATGAAAAAGAAGGCAAAGGGGATATCTATGTGCTTTCACTTGCACGTTATGGACGTGGTCTGCTCGTCGGCACCGACCATCTTCTCTATATTTATGATCCAATAAAGGAATCGGTGTCTCCTATGCCCTTAAAATATTCAGAAAATGTAAAAGGCCGTGTCAACGGTGCCATACATGATATAGCAGTAGACAGCAAAGACAACATTTGGGTTTCCGTAGATAAACAAGGTTTGTTTCTTATCGACCCAAAGGGGACAGTAACCGGCAATTTCAAGTTTCCTAATACATATAATTATATTGGATATATATATATCGATTCAAATGATATAGTGTGGGCCTTGAGCAATGCTTCTGAAGAATTCATCTACCGATTTGATCCTTCAAAACGTCAATTCCGACCACTATCTATAAAAATATCAAACAATCCGTTCCGCCGTGGAGCTCTTGCCATGACATCTGATTCTCATGGCAACTATTGGCTTGGCACTTGGGAAAACGGTCTCCTGCGATTTAATCCACGTACAGGGGAAGCCACTAACGTCATTCCTTCAGGCGAAACTTGGAATCTTTGGCACATTCACTCAATAACTGAATATACCCCTACCCTTCTTCTCGTTGGCTCCGACAGCGGTCTGACACTTGTCAATACTATTTCAGGCGAATGTAAGGTATATAAAGCTGATGAACTTGATTCGCGGAGTCTCAGCGACCGTTTTGTCTATCCGGTGACAAAGGATTCTGATGGTGGTATATGGGTTGGCACATACTATAGAGGGGTAAATTATATGAGTGCCGGTTCTCAACGGTTCCGCAGTTGGAGACACTCCAGGTTTATGAATTCCTTGAGTGGAAATGTGGCAGTTTCTTTATGCGAAGATTATAAGGGTGATATATGGATTGGCACTGCCGATGGCGGATTATCTTGTTATAACCCTGATTCTGACACATTCATTCCCTATCGTCTAACAAATTCTAACGAACCTGAAAATGTCAGTGCCTTATGCGCTGATAATGGGCGTATATGGATTGGAACATACTCGAAGGGAGCCGGAATGATCGACATTGCTTCCGGCAAACGAATACCGGTCAATCTTGAGAATGGAGGGCTTGACTATAGCTGCTACGCCATCTGCAAAGACTCGAAAGGGAATATATGGATGGGAGCTACTGAAACCCTTACATTGTATGATCCGGAGAAGAATGTGTTCAAACCAATAAAACAACTCGACGCATGGATCACCGGTATAATCGAAGATAATAACGGACAGCTATGGATAGCGACTCCCGGGGGCGGTCTACACCGATATATGCCCGACAGTGGACAATGGAAAACTTTCAAAGTATCGACGGAGAAAGGAAGTCTCCCCAACAATCATGTCAATAGTATGACTTTGGATGAAAATGGCGATCTCTTCATTTCAATGCCCGATGGAATATGCGTCTACAACAAAACTGAAGATACTTTCTCTCCAGTAGACGGATGCGACAATATCTCAGCACAATCTATGACCAAATCCGGTTCTGAATTATGGATTTCAACCAGCAATGGACTCCTCAATCTAAAGGATGGAAACCGTAGGCTCTATGGAATAGCGGATGGTCTCAGCGACAGTCAATTTCTTCCAGGTGCAATGCTGACTGCTTCCGATGGTAGAATTTACTTGGGTTCGGTCAATGGGCTTTCCCGAATAGATCCAATGCAAATGGTAGCAGCAAGCAAACCTCCGGTACTTAAGTTCACCGGTCTTGATATACTGAATGAGCCCATCTCAGTGGGAACAGGTCCATTGGAATCTTCACTCAACGATATAGAGACACTTGACTTGGATTATTCAGAAAATACTTTCAGTGTATATTTCTCAGCTCTTGACTATACTCTCCCTGAGGCAAATGTCTACAGCTATCGCCTTGAAGGATTCGACAAAACATGGCTTGATGCCGGCAAAGATAACCGCGCTACATATTCCAATCTTCCCCCGGGCTCATATACTCTCCGAGTGAAAGCTGCCAATAGCGATGGAGTTTGGAACGAGGATGGTATATCTCTCAGAATTGTGGTGCATCCGGCATGGTATGCCTCTGTGTTTATGAAGATTCTGTATTGGGCTATTGGAGCAGTGATAATATTATTGCTTGTGTGGCTTGTGGTGAAACGAATGCAAAAGGCTCATATACGGGAACTTGACAGGATTTCAAGCAATAAGGAGAAAGAGATGTTCCGATCGAAACTCAATTTCTTCACTATCATTGCCCATGAAATTCGCACACCGGTTTCGCTGATTATCGGACCTCTCGAAAAAATCCTTGATTCTTCTGAAAAATTCAGCAAACCGATAAAAGAGGATCTCAAGGTCATCGACCGCAACTCACGTCGTCTTCTTTCTCTTGTCAACCAGCTTCTTGATTTCAAGAAGGTGGAGGATAATGCACTCCCTATGGGATTCCGTCATGAGCGCATCGTTCCTTTGGTAGAAAGCATTGCCGAACGTTTCCGTCCCTCTTTGGAGCATAAGGGCATTGCTTTGAAAGTGGAATGTCCGGATCCCGATCTTGTGGCAGATTTCGATCCGGAAGCTTTAACCAAACTTGTCAGCAACCTCATCAACAATGCCCGAAAATTCACCAAAGATTATATTGAGGTAGAATGTCGGGTAATGCCCGATGGAGATCACTTTATGATCAGCGTGGCAGACAATGGAATCGGTATTGAAAAAGAAAACCGAGATAAGATTTTCAAACCATTCTTCCAAGTGCTCGACAATATAAATGAGTCGAAAGGAGGCACCGGGTTGGGACTCTCTATCGTTAAAAGCGTAGCGGAAGCACACAGTGGTATTATCGAACTCGAAAGCACACCTGGAAAAGGATCAAAATTTATCGCCGTGTTGCCTTTAAAGCAAGAGTGTGTCCTTCCCTCAGAAAATGTTCCGGTTGAAGTGATCGAGGAGAATCCCCTGGAAATGTCCAAGGGATCAGTAGCTGATGGAAAACCGATTCTTCTTGTTGTGGATGACAATAAGGAGATGCTGAAGTTTGTGTCCTCCCATTTTGAATCTAACTATAATGTCTTGACTGCGGAAAATGGTCGCGAGGCTCTCGACCTTATCGCTCGCAATAAAGTCAGTCTCATAATCTGCGACTGGATGATGCCAGTGATGGATGGGGTAGAATTCCTGAAAGCTATCCGAGAGAATGAAAACTACAGCCATATTCCATTCGTGATGCTTACTGCGAAGACTGACAATACTTCAAAGATTGAGACAATGCGTTGCGGAGCTGATGCATACGTAGAAAAACCATTCTCCATCAGCTATCTCGATGCACGGATTGAAAATCTTCTTGAAATGCGCCGGCTTTTGAGGGAGAAATATTCAAATTCTCCGTTCGAGCCAATCACTACTCTTGCCTCTACCCGGATAGACAATGAATTACTCACTCGGATGCAAGAACTAATCGACGAGAACATTTCAAATCCTAACCTTAACGTTGACTTCCTTGCAGAACGCCTTAACATAAGCCGAAGCGGACTCTACGACAAAATCCGTAGTCTTGTAGATGTCACTCCACATGAGCTTATCCAGCTCTCTCGATTAAAAAAAGCAGCCGAATATCTTGCAGAAGGAAAGTATCGTGTCCAAGAAGTCAGTTATATGGTCGGCATAAGCAACAGCAGCTACTTCTCCCGCCTCTTCCAGAAGCAATTCGGTGTGCGCCCATCGGAGTTTAATGGTTAAGACTAAGGTCCATCCTAAGCGTCTTGAATGCAAAAAAAGTTGGTATGTTTAGGAATTAGAAAATATATTTATTAATTTTGTAAAAAATTTGAACAAAAACTAATCAACAAAAACTTTATTTATTCACTAACATCAGTAATTCTACATGAACAAAGTATTTCTCAAGACTCCAACTGCCCTGTTAGCAGGTATGGCACTCTTGTCGACTACAGCATGTACTGACAGGAATGAGCCAACTTCAGCCGGAGGCATTGGAGTGGACGGCACTGTGCAGTTCGCTTTCAAGGGAGTTGCCGCTCCAGACTCATCGGAGGAGGTCGACAATATGATGTCGCAGGTCAGCGTCTATCATTTCAAAGGAGAAGACTTCTTCCTGAGAACCGATATCGACGATCCCTACGCAGAAAGCATAGGGTTGCCTACCGATGGCACGACGAGGGTCTACTGCGTGTCTGGAATCGACCTCAACCCCGAGGTAGGGATGAAGGAAGAGGCTTTCCTTAATTCAACCGTTTCTTGCAAACCTGGCGACGAAAAGTCACCATTGTTCTATTCAGGTGCAATCGACTTCAGTGAGGAAAATCTGAGCAACGGGCGTCTCGAAATAGAGATGAAACGAAGCGTGGCAAGAATAGACTTTGCAAATACCGTTGACAAGGATATAATTATCAATCAAGTCATAGTGGAAGATGCACCCGCCTCTACATTCGTCATTCCATGCCAGAGCATGCCTGATGATGCTACGGTCTCTTTCTCCCGTGAGTTTACAGACCCCTTCCAAGGAGTGGAGACTGGGATGTTCCAGATTTTTGAATCGACGCGTCCGGTCAACATACGGGTCCTCGGTGAATACGGAGATTCCCCCATTAATCTATTGACCTCCATTCCCACCATTGAACGCAACAAAGTCTATACTCTTCAGATAACCAATATGAACTCCAATGTGGCGGGAGCCATCACCGTCAAGGATTGGCAGGAGGGCGACGCTACAGGAGCAATCCCATCTACCGGCCGAGGCATATTCATCGACCAGCTCAACTCCGTAGTGCCGGAAGGAGTGGAAGTCAACTACGGCAACAACAAAGTGACTGTTCCGTTCAATGGAGCCAAGGACATCAAACTTGCATTCCTTGCCAAGACAAAGGTAAGCATTTCCTCTGTGGAAGGAGAGGTTTCAACCGCTAAGATATCCGCCAACGAACCAATAATGGTAGAAGAAGGATACATCTCTTCATTCAATCTATCTGTCGAGCCCAATAAACGCCTCGCTTACTCTTTGATTATAAACATCAAAGACGAGGAAGGACATTTAAATTTCGTTGAAGTAAATGTAGAATACAATCCGACACGTACTATCGAAACCGTGGAGATCGCCGGATCTACTTGGATGGCATTCAACTGCACCTCTCCCGACATCGACAAGCAGATTTATCCTGTCGATGGTCTTGGCGTGGAAGAGACCTATCAGCAGAACTGGATCGGAGCAGCCGGTTATCTATTCCAATTCGGTCGTCAGTATGCATACGTGCCTTACAGTGGCTATAACCCATGTAATAACCTTGGCAATCAAGAACAGGATAGACCTTGGGTAAATTATTCCCACATGCCTTGTCCCGAAGGCTACCACGTGGCCACTCTGGAGGAATTCAGAACTCTCTGTCCTTCCGGAACTGAGATTCCCGGCACTTATACCGCAGGCAATGGCGAAAGCATCACAGTGACTATCCATTCCATTGACGGGACTCTGCTTACTCCTACCAACGTAGGAGGCACAGGCCGCTACATGAAGTTCACATCCAACGACACTGGCCGCTTCCTTATCCTGCCTATCGCCGGATATAAGGGAGATAAGAGCACAGCTGCCAACCCGACATTCGGCAAAGATGCCGTCTATTGGACCAATTCCAACGCCTCTTGCAAGGGTGGACATGCAAGGGGATTCCGCTTCATGTTCAACTGGGGAGACACCGCCAAGATGGAGGAATTCCAGTTTGCTATGGAAGCATTCGCTTACGTCAGAGCTATTAAGAACAACGACAACGAATGAAAACAATTAAGACAATGAAGATCATAAATAAATTACTCCTCTCTGCGTCTGTGCTCTCTCTTGTAGGATGTGCCGAAGAAGAGATGTTTCAAGATTTTGGAGGGAAGCAGGGCGATGGTGTAGCTACTTTCAACATATCAACCGCCGGATCTGAAATCGGGATCGTTACACGTGCCGATGGAGAAGAGGAACATCCTGTGATATCCGAACTAAAATGGATGATCGCCGACAAAAACGGAAAAATCGTTCCTCATTATTATGGACGTATTGACAATCAAAACACCAAGCTCACAATTGAGGGTCTGACCTACGGTGATTATAGCCTGCTCTGCTTGGCTACTATTAATGATGCAGAGGGAATCAGCTTCAGTGTCCCGGAAAACCTGGAAGACCCTTGGCTGAACAACGAAAAAGAAGATGGTCCATTAGATGGAATCTACTGCTATAAGAAAGTGCCGTTCACTCTTGGAGCCGAGGGTTTCTCCTCCGACGTGATCCTTGAGCATATTACTGCAATGGTAAGCGTAGATATTGATATGCCTAACCCTTCACAGTGGCGCCATATCAAGAACGTCTCAGTGTCTATCAATGAAGGAATTCCTACTTCTTTAGATGCAGGCGGTACATACTCCGGAACCCATACCGTAGATTCATATAATATCTATGACCCGACAGGAGTATTCACCTTCACCACTCTTCCATCAGAGCAGCCGGTAAGCGGCTATGTCGAGATCGAGTCGAGCCGTGACAACGGTGAGGACTTCGTGCAGACCTACGAATTCTCCGATCTCATGCTTGAAGCCGGGAAAATCGCCCACATCAATCTTGAATACCGTCACCCTGAGTTGGAATCCGGATTGCTATATGTAGCTACTCAGGAACAATGGCGCTATGATATTGGCACGATGTTTCTTGCTGACGAACCAAGGTCAACGTTCTACAACAACAAGGAACGTGGCTTCTATACCACTGCCCCACTCCAAATTTGGATACGAGAAGACGGAAAGCTATGCGTAAGATACTTCTCGCCTTATACGCTTAAGGACGTGAAAGTGAAAGCTTGCTTCAATAAGGTGTCGCCGGAATGGGTTGACTTAGCTGAATTTGAAGAGGTCAATCCTTTTGAAGAGGCTTTCTTCACTTTGCCGATCACTCAACAAGACTGCGTGTTTGACGGGGAAAGCGGACGAAAAGTAAAAATCCCAGCAATGCCTAATCTTGAACCGGGAGATGTGACGCTGAAGTTCGAATGGGATAAGGATGATGCCTTCATGAACAAGATAGCTGAGATCAAGCTTGACTGGTTTATACGCTTCAGTGGATACGGAGCCGATAACGGACACGCATACTGGCGACACATGACTCCAGATCTCTGCCGCCGTGCTGTGGGCTTGGCCTACGATATGACATACATGTTCTCAAGCGAGGAATTTCCGGTTGAATTCAAGAAATGGGAGGGTAAACTCATCGACAGTGGCCGTCTCATCTATCTCGATGAAATACAAACAAGGCTAAACCGTCAGGGAGGTCTTATGATGGGTACCGTAGTAGGTGTGCTCGGACTTGGTGGCGGCCAGACATTCGGCATGTCGGCAGATAGATACACCAACTTCTATCCTGACACTACACCCGTAGGAGGCAACACCTTCAACGGCGCGCGACAGACAATATTCCACGAATTCGCACATTGTCTCGGATACGGACATGACGGAAATATGACATACGGCGAAGCTTGGACAGTATGCTGTGCAAAAGTACTTGTAGAATTAGGCTGGGCAGACAGATTGCCGGTAAGCAGGCTCTCCGACATCACCAGCTTGCCGATGGAATAAACCCCATTCCCATCTGATTACTTAAATGACTAAAGCAACTGATTAAATTATAAGCATAGTGACATAACTGCATTATTGATTGAATATCATCGACATAGATTATAAATTATGCATTATGAATTATGCATTAATACTTAACAAATGACCAACAATATATTTAAAGCCAAGACAGGCGTTTTCGCCCTTATGGGTATATTGACCCTTGCTGCTTGCTCAGACAAGGAAGACATGCCAATAGCAGGCGGCGACAATGACGCATCCGGCTTCTCTTTAGCCCTTAAAGGAATGCCCGCAGCTCCCGCAGGGGCACCTGCATCATCCGGACAAGAGGCCCTAAGTGTGTTTCAGTTTGGGCCTGAAGGACTTTTCAGTAAGAATATCATCAGCAGTTACGACCCCGAAGGTATAGATCTGGTTAAGGGAACTACAAGAGCCCTCTACTGTGTGTCGGGTATAACTGTCGATGTGGCCAATGAAACCACAGAGGCTGAATTCGCTGCCACTACCGTCAGCTCTGAAGATGGAGCAAATTCCGCTCCCCTTTTCCTCTCCGGAACTGCTTCTATCAATGCAGCTCAGATGCAATGCGAACTCACGATGAAGCGTGGTGTGGCACGTATTGACATAGATGCGCGCGATGCTGATATGGATATATCCTCTATTACAATCGAAGACGCTCCATCGCTCACTTACATATTCTCAGCAGAAAGTGTTGTGCCTGATGCCCCGACAATATCATACACGCATGAATATGCTACTGCTCCTAATGACTTCCAGAAAGGTGTCTTCATGATCTTCGAGAGCGACAAAGAAGTGCACGTGAGCGTTCATGGAAGTGTAGACGGGATGGAAATTACAGTTCCCGCTGTGATCGAGACCGTAGAACGCAACAAAGTGTATACACTTCGTATCTATGACAAGAACGCCACTGTCAAAGCCAGCTTCTCTATAGCAGACTGGGAAGAAGGAGATATCTTGACCGGGAAGCCGGATACGGAGAATCGCCTTGTCTTTGATAGAGAGAATTGTGTATTTCCGGAAGGTGTAGTAGTCGATTATGACCGAAACATCGTAGACGTACCAAGTACTGGTATCAAAGGAATGAAGATTGCCTTCTGTTCCGATATCCGCATCAACGTGGACTCCGTCTATTTCTCAGGAACTCGTGTAGAAGTGGATTCCGTCAAGGAGAAATATGTGAAGATCGATGTCGAGAAAGCCTATAATACACCGAAAGGAGTAATTACCGCTATAGATATCGACATAGACGGCCAGCTCAAAGCCCGCCCTGAATATGAAATAAAGCTGGATCTCCGCAAAGTGAATATGACTACAAGCTACAACGATGTCACTATCCGTATTGCTGAGTCTCCATATCAGATTCAGACTGTGGAAATCGGAGGAAACACTTGGATGGCATTCAATGCAACTACTCCTGACATTGGCGAGCAAGTTTTCCCGGAAATCGGGCAGACAGTAGAGGAGACATATCAGCAAAACTGGCCTATGGCAATTGGCAACTTCTTCCAATACGGACGCCAAAAAGGATATTCTCCTTGGACTTCCAATGATCCTAACGGAAATGCAGACACTCCAAGAAACATTCCTTGGACTGACCCTGCCTGCATGCCCGTGCCCGAAGGCTACCATGTGGCTACTGAAGCTGAATGGACGAGCCTTCTTCCTACAGGCACACAAATTCCTTCTACCTACACTGCACTCAATGGCGAACAGATAAAAGTGGAAGTAGTGGAACTCCCCGGCACTATGACCGACTCACCGAGTGCCGCTGCCAACAAGGCTAATCTCTTGATGCGTTATGTGAGATTCGAATCTTTAGAGACCGGCAATGTGCTTTGTATTCCTATCTGCGGCATGAAGACAGCATCCACCGCTGAATATCCCGGCGGAGGACGCGCAATGCATGCTTGGGTATCCTATTGGATCTCTGCCGACCGCTATACTTGGCTATTCCAGATTGGCGGCGCATCAGGCGCATTGACTTCTACACATGGACGCGACCGCTGGAACTACGATGGTTTTATTCCCGTACGCGGTGTGAAAAATTAATGATTCGTTTTCAAAAATTAATGGTAATTAAATGAAAAAATCAATCATCATATTGGGTCTCTCTGCCTTATTGGGTATGGGAATGACTATCAAAGCTGACGAGCCTGGAGATACCGGCCATTCGGTTGAGGTCACACCGGGCGACTGGGACGACGATGACCCCAAGCTTAACTTCAACTTCCAGGATATTCCGCAAGCAAGTTTCAAAGGTCTACGACTGACGCTGACATGCGGGCTGCCGGATGCTTACATTCTATACACTACAAGCGAGGCTCCGACTTCAGATGCAGATGCATGGACTCGATACTCCGAACCTATCGAACTGAGTGGAGACTGCACCGTGCGTTTCTTCGCAAGATGTGAGGGATACGAGGATTCCGACGTTCAGGAATTCAACTTCACCTATGCAGACTTTCAGGTGGCGGCTCCCGAAGTTGCCCCGGATATGGATAAGGCAAACATGGTGATGGTGACCTCCACTCCGGATGCAGTTATCCGCTATACTACCGACGGCACCCAACCTGTTCCATCAAGCACTCTGTATGAAGGTCCGGTGGCAATCGAAGCCAACGTCACTTTCCGTGCCCGTGCCTTCGCAGAGGATATGTTCGACTCCGAAGTGACTGAATATGTGGTAGATTTCCTTACTGTTGCTCCACCAACAGCTCAGTTTGAGAACAAGATGCTGACTCTAACGTCAGACGATCCGAAGGCAAGCATCCATTATACTTTTGATGAGTCCGCTCCAATAGCTGACTCTGATGCCTGGAGCCTATATACAGCACCGCTACAGCTCTCAGAAGACTGCAATATACGCTTCTATGGCAGCCGCGACGGATATAACGACTCCGAGGTGCAGAACTTCACCTTTGCATATTCCGCATATCAGGTCGCAGCCCCTGTGCTGACAGCTGACGGCGATGGCTCTCACGTGGAGATGATATGCGATACGCCGGGAGCGGAAATCCACTATACAACTGACGGCACTGATCCGACCATCAATAGTACTCTCTACAGCGGACCGGTAGAAATCGTATCAAACGGCGTTTTCCGTGCCCGCGCTTTTGTCGACGGTATGTTTGAATCAAATGTGACGGTTTTCACTGTGATGCATCTTGCTGTTCCGACTCCGGTTGCTTCTTTTGAAAACAAGAAATTGCAACTCACATGCTCCGACAGCAAAGCCACTCTATTTTATACTACCGACGAGACTGCCACTCCTGACAATGTTGAGGCTTGGACAGAATACAAGGCTCCCATCGAGTTGACACAAGATTGCACAATACGTTTCTACGGACACCGCGACAATTTCAACGATTCCGATGTGCAGAGTTTCTCTTTTGTATATGCAGCTTATCAGGTGGCAGACCCGACGATTGAACGCAATGCAGAAGGCACTCATATCGTCATGGAGACAGCTACTCCCGGAGCGGTAATCCACTACACTGTCGACGGAACTGAGCCGACATCAAACAGTGCGGTCTATACAGAACCTATTCTCATCGATGGCAATTTCACCTACAATGCTTTTGCCATGGCTGATGGTATGTTCGACTCAAAGACAAATCGTTATGTAGTGTCTAACATGGCTGTGACTGCTCCTTTAGCATCCTTCGTCGACAAGAAGATGGTGCTTTCATGCGCCGACGACAAGGCTCAGATACTTTACACCATCAATCCGGATGCGGCTGTAGAAGATGAAGGAGCTTGGACCCTCTATACCTCTCCTATCACGCTCGACGGCGACTGCACACTCCGCTTCTTCTCTCGCCGCCCTAACTATAATAATTCCGACATCGAGAGCCTCACTTTCGTTTATTCAGCTTATCAGGCGCAGGCTCCAGCCATCTATCGCAACGCTCAGGGAACTCATATTGAAATGGTTTCTAATGTTGAGGGTGCTCAGATACGCTATACTTCCGACGGCTCCATTCCTACTGTAGGGAGTGCACTCTATGAGGCTCCCCTCCTCATAGAGAAGGGTGCAACTTATCGTGCACGTGTCTTTGCGGACAATATGTTTGACTCCGAAGTAACTGAATATGCCATCGGCAACGACCAACTCAATGCCCCTGTAGCTTCTTACGTCAACTTTGCAGTGGTTCTCTCCTCTGAAGATGAAGGCGCACCGATTTGGTATACATCCGACCCGGAACTCACTATAGAAAATGTCGCTGCTTGGACTCTCTACAGCGAACCGATTCCTATGACTGAAGACGGCATCCTACGCTTCTTTGCCGGCGATGACGACGCCAACGCCTCCGACGTGCAGATGTTCGTGTTCCAGCGTGCTGACTACCAAGTGGGTGCTCCTACTGTTGAGCGCAATGAGGAAGGAACTCACATCGTGATGGAAACTCCGACAGAAGGCGCAATTATCCGCTATACTTCTGACGGAACTGAACCTAACGAGAATAGCACGCTCTATACCGCACCGGTTGAAATCACTTGCAATGCTACATTCCGTGCTAAAGCTTTTCTCGAGGGGATGTTTGAGTCTATCGTGACTGACTTTGTAGTGGCTAATGTAGCTATGCCGGTGGCTTACGCTTCATTCGCAAACAAGGAAATCACACTCACTTGCAGCGATCCTGAAGCTCAGATATGGTATACTACTGATGATGATGCTGTGGCAGAAGACGACGAGGTTTGGTCTCTTTACACCGCCCCTGTGCTTCTCACTGAAGATTGCTTCGTACATTTCTTCACTCGTCGTGAAAACTTCAACGACTCAGATATCGAGACATTCGTATTTGTTCGGTCCAACTATCAGGCTGCCGCTCCAGTGATAACCCGTAGCGATGATGAGCGTTCACTCATCATGACTGCAGAAAATGAAGGAGCAGAAATCCGCTATACTACTGACGGGACAGAACCTACCCAAGAAAGCGAACTCTATACCGAGCCGATATTCATAACACAAAATGGCACATACCGTGCGCGTGTATTTGTTGATGGACTCTTCGAATCATCTGTGATCGACTATACAGTGGCAAATATGACCATGATGATGCCATACGCATCTTTCGAAAATCTTCTTCTCACCCTCTCAATATGGGATGAGGCGGCTTCTATATGGTATACTCTTAATCCGGATGCTGCTCCTGAAGATTATGATGAATGGACTCTCTACACTGAGCCAATTTCATTTGACTCCGACTGCACTGTCCGCTTCTTCGCTCGCCGAAGTGGTTTCCTTGACTCGCAAATCAGTACATACGAGCACATCTATGCAGATTATCAGGTTGCCGCTCCTGAAATCTCGGTTGATCTCGCTGACATGGTAATCACTATCAGTTGCGAGACTGAGGGTGCTGAAATCCACTACACTCTCGACGGCACAGAGCCTTCAGCAGAAAGCAATGTTTATGTTGAGCCTACAGCTCTCCCGGGCAACTGTATCGTGAAGGCCATAGCAATGAAGGAAGGAATGTACAACTCTGCAATAAGCGAACTTGCTGCAACCGACATGACTGTCAGCAATCCGACAGCGACGTTTGAAAACCTCGCCCTCACACTTGCTGTGGATGACATCCTTGCACAAATCCTCTACACTACTGACGCTGAGGCTTCCGTGGATAATGATGAGGCTTGGACAATCTACACCGAACCTCTGACATTCACCGATGACTGCACAGTACGCTTCTTCGCTCGCCGCGAGGCTTACAACGACTCAGAGGTGATGAGTTTCACTCATATCTACGCTGAATATCAAGTTTCCGCACCTGTTATCACACTCGAAGAAGGTATGATTGCTATCAGTTGCGAGACTGAGGGTGCTGAAATCCACTACACTCTCGACGGCACAGAGCCTTCAGCAGAAAGCAATGTTTATGTTGAGCCTACAGCTCTCCCGGGCAACTGTATCGTGAAGGCCATAGCAATGAAGGAAGGAATGTACAACTCTGCAATAAGCGAACTTGCTGCAACCGACATGACTGTCAGCAATCCGACAGCGACGTTTGAAAACCTCGCCCTCACACTTGCTGTGGATGACATCCTTGCACAAATCCTCTACACTACTGACGCTGAGGCTTCCGTGGATAATGATGAGGCTTGGACAATCTACACCGAACCTCTGACATTCACCGATGACTGCACAGTACGCTTCTTCGCTCGCCGCGAGGCTTACAACGACTCAGAGGTGATGAGTTTCACTCATATCTACGCTGAATATCAAGCTGCTGCCCCGATATTCACTGAAGACACTGAAAGCAACACAGTGGTAATCTCTTCTCTCACTGAAGGTGCAGTCATCCGCTACACACTCGATGGATCAGAGCCTACCGAGTACAGCGATATTTATATCGAGCCTTTAGAAGCTACCAATGGATTGGTTATTAATGCTCGTGCGTTTGCCGACGGACTCTATGACTCAGTAGTGAGCGAGTTTATTGTCAGTGGAGGCAGCGGTGTTGAGACTATCAATTTCGATGGCTTGAAGGTATGCAAAGAAGCCGGTAATGTAGTCGTTTACTCCGAAGAGGCTATCGAACTTCCTATTTACTCACTTGACGGCCATCTCGTAAAGATTGTGAATGTAGTTGCTGGACGCAACGTCATCGACGACCTTGACTCCAATATCTACATAATCGGAAATGTGAAAATTAAACTCTGACACAAATTCCACAATTCTTGAAATAATCAAAGGACCTCTGCTTCCCCGGAGGTCCTTATTTTTACTCAAATCTTACCATATCATCATTGTAGAAAGCCTCTTAAAAAATGCTCCCGACTTATGAAAGCCGGGAGCATTTTTTCATAGTATTTTTCAATTAAGGTATATATTGTGTTGATTAAGATTAGGGTCACTGTGTGTTTTCAAGTATCCTTATGTGTCTTTCTTATAGTATCAGATTAAGTATTCTGTGTCTTTCAGTATCAAAATCAGATTAAGGCTGCTGTGTGTTTTTCAAAGTATATTCTTGTAGTATAGTCTATAGTGTCTTTCGAGTATATTCTAATTTATCATTAATCATTTATAATTTATCATTGTCAAAAGGGCATCCGTCGATAATTCTCAATTCTCAATTCTCAATTCTCAATTCTCAATTAATAAGCGAAGTCCGCAAGCTGCTCGCGGAGTCTCTTGCGAGCGAAGAAGATGCGGCTCTTCACTGTCCCTACAGGGAGGTCGAGCTCCTCGGCGATCTCGCTGTACTTGTAGCCTGCGACGTGCATGTTGAACGGAATACGGAACTCGTCGCTGAACTCGTTGATCAACGCTGTGATCTCCTTAACTGAGATGC
>CAZWJO010000049.1:16536-21188 GCA_964634905.1 uncultured Sangeribacter sp. | reverse complement strand
TGCGCGATCAAATTTTTATATGATAATGAAATACTAAATCAGAAACTTGAGTAATATATTTTCAAAATCGATAAACCATCGATTAATTATATCTGCATCCTTAGACTGGTTCTCATTACGCGCAAGGGCCTCTTGAATCTTAAGATCTGATAAGAAATACAAAAGTTGGGAGGAAAGATTTTCCTTTATATTGGCATTAGATTTTAAATCCGGTTTCGTCGGATTGATTGGAACTTGGATGTGGGTCTTGCGAGCAGCCGAATAAGACGCTATTATAAAGTTATCTTTTGCTTCCTCTCTTGGAATGCCCACAGCGAGGATTCTTTCGCAAAATTAACAAAAATCCCCCAACCCCACAACCCTTTATGCTCTAAAACATAAAAATCCCTCTATTTCTAACTTGAACTAAACGTTTGCGTCAAAAGATCTGCGTCTGAGTAAAACTCCCTAAAAATCCATAAATCAATAGAAAAGGAAATACGATAAAGAATGGCTTCTCGATGGTTTCAGTATATCGCCATTAGAATTGCCATTAAAAGATGAAATATTCATTGCCAAACCATTTCCTTTTAATGGGAACTTCGGAATATTTGAAGACAGTCTTCCTGATGGATATGGTAGGTATCTTTTGAAGAAGGCACTGATGAAAGAAGGAATAGATCGCTTGCGAAACTTAAATATAAAATATAAAATAGCGGACCAGTTGATTGGTCCGCTATTTTGTTGAGAAGCATTTCGGCTTATTTGACTATTACTTTCTTGTTACCAACAATGTATATACCTTTATCAAGACCATTGAGAGCCTCAGCAGTTTTTACATCAGTCTTCACAACGGAACCATCTACTGAATATACATTCACAATAGCATCAGGATCCATGTTGATTATTTCTACTGCATCGATTTCAGGCTTGTAATAGAGACGGAAATTGTCAAATATTGTCCAGTCGCCATCTACCATCTCGAGCTTGCGGATTCCGGCACGAAGATCTCCTGATTCATTCATGACAAACTCTACTGCATTATCATTATATTTGTGGTCAACATTGAAAGCCTGGCTTGCATCCCACATATTGTTTGGATAATTACTGTATACCTCATCATAAAGCGACATTACAGGCTTCATGTTATCGTTAAGATAAAGAGAAGCGAGAATTTGTTCTGACCCATCATTGTGCGACGGTTGAGCAGATGCAGGAAGACCGTAGCGGTAGAATACCTGAGCCTCCAGTCTATAAGTACCAACAGGCATAGCCTTAAGCACTTGATAGGTGTCAAACACTCGACTGAAATGCTCCGCTACATTGTGAGAAACTGCAGTGAAGGAAGTTCCGCTCCAACCTGTGTTTTTGTCATTGTCAAATGCAGGGTTCTGAAGAAGATGGGTGATGTCGATATAACCATTATCAAGTTTTTTACCTTCAGCAAGATATTTTCCGTTGGCAGCTATAAGCATATCGTAGGCTGCCGGAAGAGCCTCAAGCAGAGAAGAAACAGTACGGTTTTCTGCAAGAACTTTATCAGTGTATTCGATAGCATCATTGAAAGCGGATGTTGACCCTGATTCTTTTGCACTCTTTGCCTGACGAAGAAGACCTTTCACATTGCTATATACTTGGAGCATATCGTATTCATCCTTGTCTACATAGACAACCGATCCATGCTGGAACGCTCCGGTACCTGCTAATCTCACTGAAAGACCGGTCTTCATACCGTCATGATCCATATCTGCCACTTTATAGTTATAGTCGCCATCGAAGCGCATGAAATACATATTATAGACATCCTCACCAATACGGCGGATTTGTGTTGGAGCTTCTACTTGAGTTGTATTCTGGTCATCTACCTTTCCAATTTCCGTCCATTCTCCTCCTACGAGTTTTGGAGATTTATATTCGAAGATACCTGTGGAGGCTACTCCAGAGCCTGTACGCTTAATGAGCATGTGGAAGAGACCATCATATTCATTGAATACGATATCAGCATCGATCAGTGAAACCCCAGGATCCATCAAAAGTCTTGGCTGAGTGAGTGTCTTGAAATCCTTGTCGGCGTATGAATAATACATTCTGTCGTAATGATCCCAATCATTGGAAGAGAGAAGTGAATAATATACAAGGTATGCGCCTTCCCCGTTATTAGCAGTCTCATCCCAAATGAACTGAGGAGCCCAAACACGGTCAATCTTTGCATATTCTTCATCTGTCTTGTAGCAGTCAGTGGTTGCGTCACTATCGGAGAAGATTGACTTACCCTTTCTGAAGTCGAATACAGTGCTTTCCCAATGCACAAGATCGTTGCTTCGGAGGAGATCGATTCCATAGTTGTTCCATTTGCCGCTCTTGGCGTTGCACATGTCGGTAGTCACCATGAAATATTCCTGCGAACCCTGTCCTCGACCGAGGTATGCATCGCGCGTGCCACCTTCGATGCCAGCGAGTTCCTCTGTGTTGAAGATTTCCTCTCCTTCCAGTAATTGCTCGAATCTCTTGCCGAGGCTTTCCTTGTCACCGAGAGCCATGTTGGTGATTTCCTTGCCGGAATTCATATATGTATAAAGATAACCATACCAATCATCTGGAGCTGCAAGACGTACCGGGAGAGTAACCTCACCTACAGCTCCATCTTTGAATGTTGCTGTGGCTGTTATGTTTCCGGCTTCCACATTCTTGTCAGAAGTGTTAGGAGCTACGATATCCAACTGGGCGGAGTGACGGTTTGAAGTTACGGCAATTCCAGTTGCTTCTTCTCCAGCATTCCATTCAAGTTCTGTTCCGGAAGAAGTCATAACCGGAAGAGAAGTGGATTGGTGCAGCCAATTCAGTTTCTGGGAAATAGGAGTCAGTTCTGACTTAAGCCCGGCAAGCTGTTCTTCAGTAGCTTTCTTTCCAACGACAGGGGAGTAATCAATATCTTCAAGTGAAACAGTAAGGATTGCTAAACTGTATGGTCTAACATCAAAACTCAAAGAGTTGTCTTCCGGACCAGCACAATCCAAATCAACTGGATATACATTCATTGGATTAGCCATGGTGTTTTCATCTGTTGCAGAGATAGAGCTTAGTTCGGTTACTGAAACTCCGGTAGCATTAGCATTTGCAAAATTAAGTGTGACTGGTACGGTTACTCCATGAGTGTTGACGAGTTTCACATACATCACTCCAGTTGCATCATCAATTGAAGATGAGACATATACTTTCCTTTCCGATGGGAGTGTGAGATCATGTATCAAATCACCGTCGAGATAGCACTTAATTCTTGTTCCTTCAACTTCCATTCTGATGCGGTAGGTTTTACCTGTCTCAATATTGCCGGCTTTAAGGTCATAGTCGGACTTCGCTCCATTGGTACAGACCTGAAGACCGTGTTGACCATTGTTCCAACCTCCGATGTTCCACCAGATGTAGTTGTCGCGGTCTGCAAGATTTACGGCAATTAAGAAACCTTCAGCTCCTGATTTCTTCACTGCTTCAAGCTCAAGCACATAGTTGCTTGGAAGTTCTGTTTTGTTGTAGGCAATACGTCCCTGTTCAGAACCGCTCTTCTGAGTCAGCAGCCCGTCGTTGATGCTCCAGCTGGATGTAGGAAGATCCCAGTTTGCTCCATCGCCAGAGAAATCTTCTTCAAGAAGAACATTCCCATCCATATCTGTGACACGGATGTTGTCGTATGTGACTGTTGTTGACCAAGAAGAAACACCTATTTTATTTCCTCCACCATTTAATAGATTGCCTGTCTCTGTCCATTTTACGTTCTGTTTGCCAAGATATTGGGGCATTAGTTTCTGGACATAATACGATGGAGTTCCAAAAGAAGATTCATGGTTGAATCGGATCATATCAGGGAGCCATCCTCCGCCGCGCTCTTCATGATAGAAAATTGGAGCGTAAGAAGCCATCACGCAGATATCGGAATTATTTTCCAAGCCTTGCATATAAACAGCTTCCCCTAAAGCAGCTCCGAGATGACCATTTTTGCCATATCCATCAGTCACAGCATACTCTCCTACATATACCTTCGGACCGCTTCTGTCGTATGAGTCATATTTGTTGTAGCGGGATTCAAACCATTTTGGAGAGCGATAGTAATGTTCGTCTACCATCTCAACAGGGAAAGAATTACGCCAAGATGGATCATCAGTGCCCCACGCCTCCACGTTACCTATAAGTGTGACTTCAGGATACTTTGCCTTGATGGCATCATAGAATGCTTTATAACGTTCGGGATAGTGATCACTTCTGTCATCGTCGAAGTTGTAGTTTTCATTGCCAATTTCGAGTAGTCGCATGTTGAATGGTTCGGGATGACCATTTTCAGCACGCTTTTTACCCCAATATGTATTGACATCTCCATTGCAATATTCCAATGCATCAAGAGCCTCCTGAATGTATTCATCGATGTCAGTATAATCTTTGATCCATCCATGACCTATACCGACATTCACTACAAAGAGGGGTTCTGCGCCAAGATCTTCACTCAGCTGAAGGAACTCATGGAAACCAAGTCCATCAGTAGAAGGATATCCCCAGTTGGCATTGAAGTGTCCCGGTCTTTCTTCTATCGGACCTATTGTCTTCTTCCATTCGAAACGGCGCTGTCCTTCGAGAGTCCCATCACCTTCTATGTAGCAACCACCGGGGAAACGCACAAACTT
>CAZWJO010000049.1:0-16436 GCA_964634905.1 uncultured Sangeribacter sp. | reverse complement strand
CTTCGAGAGTCCCATCACCTTCTATGTAGCAACCACCGGGGAAACGCACAAACTTTGGTCTCAACCCTTCAAGCATCTTAGCAAGGTCTACTCTGCAACCATTTTCCCGATCCATATAAGTCTTTGGGAAAAGGCTAACCATTCCTACAGTCACACTACCGGCATTGCTGAATGTAAGGTTGAAATTGCATTTGCCGGAGTATTGGTCTGTATGTGGAGCTTCAACGGGGATATTGATTTTCTGCCATTTACCATCCAAGACAACTTCAGCTGATCCAGTAGCAACAGCGTTTGCATTATCAGAAAGAGATGCAGTCACAGTACCTTTGTAACCATTGTCGCTTTTAAGCCAGACAGTAAGTTTGAATGTATCGCCTCCACTGCAAGGTATACCCCAATAACCCGTGTTAGAAATTCCTTCGTCTGCCCCATTGAGTTTCAAGTTAAGGGCAGCCTTGCGGTTTTCATTCATCAGCCCTGCTCTTGTTATTGTCATTGTGGCATTTCCTATTGCCGACCAATAGTCAGGAGTAGAAGCATCTTCGAAATTTCGATTTCGGATAAGCTCTGCATAGAGTCCTCCGTCACCGGCATTGTTGATTTCCTCGTAGAAGATACCGTATTGGAGCGGACTTATCATTGGTCCACGTTTTGCGGCATCGAAATTCAGCGTCACTTGAGCTGTTGCGCCGAAAGGCACAGAAGTAGCGAATAGTACCGCTGCAAGCCATGTCGATAGTTTGTGTCGCATAATAATATAGTTGTTAGGTTTTGAATGTTCGGATTGGAAATGCAAAGATAATAAATATTTGATTATCTAACAAAAATATTGAGGAGGGAGTATTAGTAACCATTGAAACCTTTAACCTAATGTCACTAAATTTAGATTCTTATGGACGTTCTTGGACGCATGCGGAGCTTGCTCTATTACTAATTTTGCCATTGAAAAAGTCTCAGAATGAATATTCTTGATCTTATTTTAGTGACATTACCCTTTAACCTCATAACCTTAAGCTTTCGCTTGCGAAAGTTGAATTATGTTCGGTCTTTGAAATAATTATAGACTGACTGCACTTTATGGACAAAGTTGACTGTCTCCTTACCTCTGAAGTAACCGTTTTTCACGACAGGATCCCGATAATAAGCCGGTTTAGACTTCATAATTGCCGCCGCTTCAACATTGTCATCCCATTTTTGTGGATTAAGACCATATTTGCCAGCAAGTGCTATTGCATCCAAAATGTGTCCCGGACCGGAATTATAAGATGCGAGAATGAAATTTTCTCTTTCTGTGGGGTCTTTCACTTTCTTTTCAAACAGCGAATTGAGATCCATAAGAGTCTTAACAGCGACATCAACGCATTTGACGGGATTGAGCATTTCAGCCGGAGAATATCCATGAGAAGTGGCAGTGCGTGGCATGACCTGCATGATGCCAAGGGCTCCTGCCCAACTTTTTACGTCCGCATCAAAATGAGATTCCACGTAAGCTATAGCTGCAATGAGTCGCCAATCGAGGCCGGATCTTTTCGCTGCATCCTTAAAGATGTTATCGAATGGAGAAATCCTCCCATTGGCAAAAGTCATGGTTTTGATATCTTCAAATCCATCCGGGAGAGCCTCAAAGAATTCCAATTTTGAAAGACGATAATATTTACTGAAAACTTCCGAAATGTCATCTTTTTCATCGGCAAACCATCGGTCGAGCGCTGTAGCTATACCTTGCGACTCAGGAGCTACAGCCCATCTTGAATATTGGTCGAGACTAACCTTCACAGAAATATCAAGCCCGGGATAGTAGGAGAGTGCTGCCTCAGCAATATCGGAGTCTACCACGCTCCTCGGAATTTCTCCTTTCCATACCATACTTAGCAAATCGTCGTCGCTTATAGTGTCTTTAGCAAGTGGAGTTATGATGATTCCTCCTCCTATCTCTTCATTGAGATTCTGCATCCTGTAGAAATACTTTGAATCATTCTGCACGATCACTTCCTTCCCTACAAGATCGGTAACGTCCTTAACAATTGAATCTTTAGGAATATCCGTTTTTTGAACAAGAACTTGACTGCTGACATTGCGGGGTCCGCAGAGCAATGCACGGTCTTGAAATTCAGCTGTCACAGGAACAGGACTCGCCACAATGTCTATTTTACCCTCATCGAGCCATTCGATCATTTCAGATATCGTGCCTCCTACTACGACTTTAAATTGAAGTCCGTAGAATTTTGAGAATTTTGACATCAGCTCATAATCATATCCCATAGGAGTGCCACGATAGTCAAAATATGTAGTAGGGGAGTTGAGCATACCTACACGAAGTGTATCCGGGAGCTCTATATGCATCCCATCCAGGTCAATGCTGTGGGTATTGGATCGTTTGCACTGACACGATGTCATAAAAGATAATGTCAAGATCAATGCAATTGAAGATATGAATTTGGAAAGATTCATGGTATTATTTATTTGCTTATGTAGGCTGTAAATTCCTCAAGAAGATGGAAGTTGATATCTTTGTATTTCTTTTCTGCATCATTTAATGTTTCAGCTACGCAGACGTCTCCTGCAAGTCCACAGATGTCGATAGTGGTTATGTCTTTCCACCTTATAATTTTGTCGAGATATTCAGCTCCTTTTATATTTTGGAAAATTGAATACTCGTCTTTGGCAGGATGCTCTCCCTTATAGAGAATATGCGTTATGTCGGGATATTTCAGAATCGATTCCATCAGTGGAGGCCAAATTGCAGCTCCTACCGAAGATTCTACACAATGGAGAGGCCATTGGCCGCCATAGTCTTTAAAAGAGCAGTGCCTCAAGCTATGACGGTCGCAAGTGACGCATATCAACTCATATCTATTGCCCTTTTCATTTACATAGTCAGCCAGTGCATCCATCGCCTCAACAGCTCCCGGCACAGGAAGTGACCCATTGATGAAATCGACTTGTGGATCTACGATGAGAAGCATCCGATTTTTTATATCTTTCATCTCTATATCAAATTATCTCGCTAACTTCCCCCAATTATTCGGCCGCCAATATAATTTCTTCCATTCCAGTTTTCAACGGTTTTAATCCGATTGATTCATAAAATTTTATAGCGGATGGATTACATTGCCAGACATTTAAGGTGATATTGTAGAATTTTTTTGCTTTAGCGTATTCTTTTACAAAGCTATAAAGTTGCGATCCAATGTGTTTGCCACGGCATTTTTCGTTGACACATAGATCATCAATATAAAGAGTTTTAATAGGCATAAGATGCTTAGATGCCGAATGATCCTCGACAATGCAAAAGCAATATCCTTGCACTATCCTATTTTCATCTTCAAAAACAAAAACCGGAGTATCAGGATTTGAAATTATCTTTAAGACTTCTTCAGGCCCATACTTGGAATGTCCTTTTATAAAAAGATCGGGACGTCCATTAGCATGAACATCATTAACTTGATGAAGCAATTTCATCAGGCTATCGATATCTTTGTTTTGTGCAGATCTTATCATTCTGGTTAAGTGTTATATCTTATGAATCATCTCAAAAATTTTTTTGACATCATGGTCTCGGAAATTTTTATGAATTGACTCCTAAGAATATGGTCATTATATTATCTAATCAGTCCTGGTTGTATTCAAGACGCAAAATTAATAAAAAAATCGATTTAATTATAAATAAATTTGAGTTTTTTGAATAGCAATGAAGCTTTTTGGCAAGATCATGCGTCTTATCATTAGAAACTAAATTATAATGAAATGGAAAAGAATCTGCCCTTGGACTTCGAGCGGCTTGTGATGGAGCATAAGAGCACCATCTATTCGGTTTGCTATATGTTTACCGATACAAAGCCTGAGGCTGACGATCTCTTTCAAGAAGTGTTAATAAGCCTATGGCAAGGCTTGGAGTCTTATCGAGGCGACGCAAATATTCGCTCTTGGGTCTACCGTGTCAGTATGAACACATGTATATCCTACAAAAGGAAAAAACACATAAAGACGGTTCCTCTCGAGTTTTCGGAAGATTCCATGGCACCGGATTCCCCAGGCAATAAGCAAGCTCGTTTGCTTCATGAACGCATATCAAAATTAGAACCATTTGATAGAGCCATAGTCCTCCTTTGGCTTGAGGATATGCCATACGATGAGATTGCAGCTATAGTCGGAATATCCGCAAAAGCAGTCGGTGTGAGACTGGTGAGAATCAAGGAAAAACTCAAATCTCTTTAATTCAATTTTCGCAAGCGAAAATTGAGGGTTAAAGGGGACAAAAGGATGAAAGAGGTAAAAAAAATTAGGAGAGTATGAATTTGAATTAAATTGATATTATAAATTTATTAGAATATGGACGAACTTAACATACTTAAAGAAGAGATTGCTCAACTTAAGCAGAGTCTTGACAAGGAACAGATAGTAAATGATAAATTGATGCATACAGTAATGCGTCAACGAGTGTCTTGGATGAATGTTTTCGTAAAGTCAGAATTTATTATCTTACCAATTACATTTATCATTTTTGTAATTGCAAGCGCATTCTTTGGGATTTCTCAATGGTATGCTATAGCTTATTTGATAATTGGATTACTTGATGCAGTGGTGGATTTGCGTACATTTAGGATATCTCCGAAAATATTCAGCACCTGTAGCATGATGGAAGTTCGAAAACTTCTTATTAAACAAAAGAAGGAACGATTCATACACCTTTGTATATCTTTCCCCATAGCTATAATATGGTTGGTGCTATTCGCCAAGGCTGTATTTGACAGCCAAGCAAAGGTATTCGGTACAGACGCTGCCGGCTATGCCGGAATCTTTGGAGGGATAATTGGGGCAATAATAGGAGTGATAATCGTAATGATAAGCTACCGCAAAGCCCAAAAGACCAATGATACCATCATCGACGACCTCAAGGAATAATTTCTAACTCAAGTTTCGGATTTAAAATCAAACTATGGTTGTGGCTCATAATCTCATAGAATTTAATCTCGCAGAGGGGCAGAGGGCTCGCTGAGAAGTCTCACGCAAAGTCGCAAAGGAATTCCGATTGGCACTTATCGCTTCGGCAGGGAGCAAAGAGCGCAAAGGCTCGCTCGCTGCGCTCCGCATCGCGTGAATGAGGCAGCCTCGGAAAATTATCATCCAATGAGCGGCACTACGAAAGCATTAGGAAACCTGCAATGCGTAGCGGATGCGAAGCGAGCCTCCGCGCACTTTGCTGCCTTCGACGGCATTGGATAGACAGCACTGCGAATTACCTCAGCGAGCCCTTTGCTCCTCTGCGCGATCAAATTTTTATATGATAATGAAATACTAAATCAGAAACTTGAGTTTCTAATAAGTTGTTTATTTTTGATTGATAGTAGCAAGATACTGCAACGGGCTCATCCCCGTATGTCGCTTAAACATTCGGCTGAAATGTTGAGGATATTCGAATCCTAAGTCGTAGGCTACCGTCGATACATTCCCCGACGATACAAGACGGTTTTTCGCAATCCTTACTATATGGTTGCGGATGAAATTGCTGGCATTCTCCCCCGTAGTTTTCTTCATCATATCGCTAAAATAGTTAGGAGACATACACAGTTTGTCGGCAAAATACTTCACTTCAGGCACTCCATATTTATATTGGAGACCTTCGTCATAATAATAATTAAGCAAACTACTTAACTTTACCAGTATATCATCTCTTGTCTGACGGATTTCATGGAATTGACGCGTGTATGCACGGTTACATAGATGTAGCAAAACCGAAATATAGCCAACGATAATGTCATTTTGGTCGTTGTCGTGGGGAATTTTTATCTCTTCTTGGATGCTTTTCATCAGCGAGGCTATAGTCTTTTTCTCATCATCAATAAGATAGACAGCTTCATTTGCGCTATAATCGAAAAAAGAAAAGTTTCTTATCTCTTTTTCAAGAGAAGTGCCAATTAACAAATCAGGATGAAATAGAACTGCCCAACCATCAATTTCAATAAGATCGTTGGTTTCTTTTCGTCCTCCAATTTGTCCAGGTGCTACACATATAAGACTACCTGATGATCCTCCAAAGGATCCAAGTCCGTAAGTAAGATCATCACGCACACTGCTGTGCATAAATATGCCATACACTCCATAATCGTTGAGGCTGGAAGGAATTGGTGATACTTTTTCAAAATCAATGATACCGACAAGAGGGTTACTTGTCTTGCCACCGACATACGAGATAAAATCTCCGGGTCGATCAACTTTCAGTGTAATGGCCATTATTTAGATTATCTATATGAAATAAAACGAATTAAAGTTAAGGAGTGGAAATTGGTAGGTCTTTCCATTTTTTTTGTATGTCTATTTAAAATAACAATTGTAATTTTGTATTGGATATTTATATTCAATTTTCGTAGGCGAAAATTGAGGGTTAAGGGGGTTAAGGAGGTTAAGGAGGTTAAGGGGAGATGTCAAGCCAAATACAATTGTCGGAGAGATTCCAGCCAAAATCATCAAATGACTATATCAGTTGAAAAAAAGGAAAAGGAAGAGGAAAAAACAGTTAAAATGTTTGCGGATTTGAAAAAATTATATTATGTTTGCAGTCGCTAATCTTGAGGAAGTTTTTTTCTCATGCATATTAACCTTAAAATCTTAACAGTCATGAAAATTGGGATTCCAAAGGAGATAAAGAATAACGAGAACCGTGTTGGAGCAACTCCCGCAGGAGTGAAAGAGCTGATTGCCCACGGTCATGAAGTGTATGTGCAGCACACCGCAGGAGAAGGCTCGGGCTTCAGCGACGATGCCTATAGAGATGTAGGTGCGACCATCCTCCCTACGATAGAAGAAGTATATGCAACAGGGGAAATGATAATAAAAGTGAAAGAACCAATAGAGCCTGAATATCCTCTTGTACGCAAGGGACAAGTATTATTTACCTATTTCCATTTTGCATCTGATCTTGCACTTACTGAAGCGATGATTAAATCCGGGTCGGTGTGCATAGCTTACGAGACTGTCCGAGACCGTCAGGGGACTCTTCCGTTGCTTATCCCTATGTCTGAGGTAGCTGGCAGGATGTCAATTCAGGAAGGAGCACGTTTCCTTGAAAAGCCACAGGGTGGCAGAGGCGTTCTCTTAGGTGGCGTGCCAGGAGTAAAGCCGGCTAAAGTTCTTGTGCTCGGTGCGGGCGTTGTTGGAAAGAATGCTGCATTGATGGCAGCGGGTCTTGGCGCAGACGTAACTTTAATGGATATTTCACTTCCTGTACTAAGACATTGTGCTGATACAATGCCTAAAAATGTAAAAACAGTATATAGCTCAAAACATAATATTGAGGAGGAACTTCCTACCACTGACCTTGTTATAGGCTCTGTACTGATTCCGGGAGCAAAAGCTCCGCATCTAATAACACGAGATATGATTGGACTTATGCGCCCAGGTTCAGTAATGGTTGATGTTGCTATTGATCAGGGTGGATGTTTCGAGACTTCTCATCCCACTACTCATTCCAATCCGACGTATGAAATCGACGGTGTAGTTCAATATGCAGTTGCCAACATACCCGGCGCAGTACCTTATACATCAACATTGGCTTTGACTAACGCCACTATGCCATACGCAGTGCGTCTTGCTGATTTTGGATGGAAGGAAGCATGCCGCAAAGATCCAGGGTTGGCCGACGGTGTAAATATTGTTGATGGAAAAGTAACCTTCAAGGGAGTTGCGGAAGCTTTTGGTATGCCTTACGTTCCATTACAGCTTTAATAGTACTTAAAAAGACGTGTTTTACTATCACAGCAAGCGTAGATGAGTGAAGGTATACAATGACTTTTAGGCATGATCAAGAAGGATGCTTTGAATGTTATAAATCAAAAATAATATGAAAAGAAAGAGTATCTTTATTACATTATTGTTACTCATTATGGGCTTTGCATGTGCAAAGTCTGAGACAAAGACCATATCCATTAAGGGACCGAATGGAAATATCGTTGCAGATGTCTCTATCCCTGAAAATATTAAAGGGAAGAAGCTACCCATAGCTATCATAATGCATGGTTTTACATCAAATCGCAATGAAAAGCTTATTCAATCATTGTTTGATGAATTGACAGCCAATGGTATTTGTGCGGTTAAATTTGATTTTGATGGTCATGGAGATAGCGGAGGTGCTTTTTCTGATATGACTGTGCCAAAAGAAATTGATGATGCACTTACCATCTATGATACTTTCAGTAAATTCACTTGGGTGTCGGAAATATATTTTATTGGCCATTCACAGGGAGGTGTTGTAGCCTCTATGGCAGCAGGTAAATTAGGGTCTGATAAGGTGGCTGGTTTATGTTTGCTTGCTCCGGCTGCAGTACTCCGTGACGATGCACTTCGAGGCCAAATTATGGGCCAGAAATACGATGCACAGAATCCCCCGGAATATATTCCGATATTCAAAGGATTGAAATTAGGACGAGAATATGTTCTTACGGCACAGACTCTTCCAATATATGACACTTCAAGACTATATCAGGGACCTGCTCTTATGCTACATGGAACTTCAGATATTGTTGTGCCCTACACATATAGCCTGAGGTATAATGAAAATTATCACAATGGAAGTCTTATGTTGGTAAAAGGTCTCGACCATTCCTTTACAGGGCATGAGCAAGCTGTAGCCAAGATTGTAGCTGATTATCTAAAATCTACAGTAAAGGATTATGTGCTGTAATCAAGAAAAATGGATATTTGAGATCTATCGGAGAAGATAAAATCTTAATTTTTTATAATGAGACTCCCAAATTCATGCGTAATATGGATTTGGGAGTTGGTTCGTTTGTATGTCTCGCAACGAAGTTGAGTACTCATCCAAATTAGAGCATAAGTCTTATTGAGATAGGCGGTGACGGAAGTTGGAGTTGCGTGTGGTGGCCGGGGTGTTCTCTACAGCATATCTGAGAGCTTCCTCTTCACCTACGAGGACGCAGAGACGGCTGGCTCGGCTTACACCGGTATAGAGGAGGTTGCGATATAGCATTGGGCGATGTGCCATAGTCACAGGAAAGACAATGTTTTTTACTTCGGAGCCTTGGAGTTTATGGACGGTGGTTGCGTAGGCAAGTGTAAGTTCGCTGAGTTCGCTACGCTTGTAAGTGCTTCTGTTGCCGTCTGAAAATTCTACTACGAGAGTTTGTTCTTCAGGATTTACATCGACGATTTTGCCGCTTTCGCCATTGTAGACTCCCCGTTCCTTTGAGTTGGAGGTTTGCATAACAGGGTCACCGAGTCGGAAAGTGGTTTTCCCTCTCTGTAGAAATGGACTATCAGGATTGAGTCTTTCTTGGAGGTCAAGATTTAATTGAATTGCTCCTAAGGGGCCAATTTGCTGCGGAGTCACAACGAGGATATCAGAAGGGGAGATGCCTTTTTCTTTAGGAATCTCGTCTGCTACGAGCGACAATATTCGATCGTGGATTCTTCTTGGTGTCGATTCCGGTATTATTATGAAATCACTGTCGGCATGGGATTCCGGAACCACTCCTTGATTGATAGCACGAGCACTTTCAGAAATGGCACTTCCTTCTTCCTGACGGAAATTTTCATTAAGAGTGGCTACAGGAATTGCATCTGACTTGATCATGTCTCGCATTACATCGCCTGCTCCAATTGCAGGAAGCTGGTCGACATCTCCAACGAGAATCACCCGGGTATCAGGACCAACGGCATCCAGAAGATGATTAAATAGCACTTGCTCCATCATAGAACCTTCATCTATAATCAGAACATCGGTATCAATTTGCTTATTATGATACCCTTCTCCTTGTCTATATCCAAGAAGACTGTGGATTGTTGAAGCATCCCTTCCTGTGAGCATTGACATTCGTTTTGCAGCTCTTCCGGTAGGTGCGCAAAGAGTCACATGTTTGCCTTCTTTTTCAAGAACGTCGATTACAGCACGAAGCACTGTTGTTTTGCCAGAACCTGGTCCACCTGTGAGCACGGAGACGGGTGATTTAAGCAAAGTTTCTATTGCTTTCATTTGAATAGGAGAATAGGCTATGCCATTGCCGTCAGTAGTTGGAATATCGGAGACATTGATTTTTTCAGGAGCTTCTTTAGCAAGAGCAAGAAGTTTTTCGGCACCCTCCTTTTCAGCTTTATAGAATACCGGGAGATACAATACACCACGGCTGCGGACTATTCTGCCATCTTCAATGGTGGCATCGATTTGTTTTTCAATTTCATTTTGAGGAACGCCAGTGATATTAGAAGCCCAAGAGAGAGCTTCAGGTACGGTAGCAAATAAATGGCCATCATCTGCGAAATGTTTTACAGCACCGACGATAGCAGCTTGCAAACGGTTAGGATCATTCGGTGGAAAGCCAAGAGCCTTACCAATCTTGTCGGCTGTATGGAAATGTAGTTGCCATACATCTTCTACCATGTAATAAGGATCCTTGGTCACAACAGTTTCAGTTCGTTTTCTATACTTTCCTAAGATTCTTTCGATATGCATTTCACTGATGCCACAAGAGAATAGAAAAGCGAGGAGGGGAAGGGGGTATTTAATATTGCGGAGGCTTTCTGAGGCTTTTTGGGCACGTGCTTCTCCAAGCCCTTTTATCTCGCTGCATTTATCCGGGTTGTCTTTGAGAATCGGAAGTGTGTCGGTCCCGAAAGTTTCGACGAGCCGATGGGCGTAGGCTGGACCTATGCCTTCCACGAAGTCGCTTGAGAGGAAACGCTCAATGCCTTCGGGAGTAATTTTGTCGATGTATGTGTCTTTCATATCTGTAAATTTTACCACAAAGTGCCTCTTCGAAGCTACTCAGACTATACTATAAACCCCAGGCTTAAGCCTGGGGTTTTGGCATAATTATCAGGTCTCCGACCTGATTTTTGCTTCTATTATTACCATATTCAACTTTAGTAACCAACGATCTCACTCAAAGGTTGTAAAGGATCAAAGTTTTTTCAAAAATTGTTTTTAATACTTTGAAGTGGAGGGTTGGAAAAGTTGCTCGATTGCTTCTGCTACGGCTGCATCGTCGTCGGAAGCTGCGGCAATACCAACACCGTCTGTAACCCAAGTGTGAGGGAGGAATTCTCTGATAGATTCACGAACTTTGTCATGTCCGGTTCCATCATGGTTGATCATAGGAACAACTCTCTTTCCTGTGAAGTCGTATTTATCGAAGAATGTATAGACTGCCATAGGAACATCATCATACCAGTTTGGAGCAACCAAAACAACATATTTATAATCTTGCATCTTACCTACTTTGTCAACGATAGCAGGACGAGTACGGGTTTCTTTCTCTACTTTTGTGACTGTCTCAAATGTAGCCTTATCCTCTGGATAAGTTTCTACCGGTGTGATAGCATATTCAGTTGAGTCGTGTCCTTTTTCTTTGAGGGCAGCGACTACTTGTTCAGCGATTTTCTTACTACCTGAAGTTTCTTTGCCTTTCTGGATGAAATAAGCCACCAGAATCTTGTCTGCGTTTAATTTTGTGCTTTCCATAATAATTTTTATTTTAGTTTCGCAAGGCTCAACTAAAGGTCTATAGGGTTAGAGGGTTAAGGTGTTATTTTGCCATGGAAGACTAATTTCTCAAAACTTATAAAACCTTATAGTTTCTTTGCGATGATCCATTATACTTTCCCTATTATCCAATCCATCACTAAAACAATATTCTGGCTTTATAAGTTCAAATTCTTAAAAGATATTTTTTTATTTATTCCCCCATAAAAATGTAGATTCTCACATTTATTCCCCCATAAAAATGTAAAATTTTGCATTTATTCCCTCATAAAAATGTGGTTAAGGTTGCGTATTTCATAATAAATGTTTATCTTTGTGGCATGAAAAGAGATATTTATAAGAAATTATTAGATTGGAAAAAATCAAAGACACGCAAACCTTTGATGTTGTATGGTGCCAGACAAGTCGGCAAGACATATATTTTGAAGGAATTCGGTAGAAATGAATTCCGGAACATGGTATACATTAACTGCTATAAAAACACAGCAGTCGCTAACCTATTTTCTGAGGATGCAGATGTGAGAAGGATTCTGCTTGGTCTCTCTGCTTTGAGTGGAGAGAAAATAGAAGCGGGTGAGACCTTTGTCTTTTTTGATGAGGTGCAAGATATACCGGATGTAGTCAGTTGCCTAAAATACTTTTGTGAGGATGCTCCGGAAATTTTTATAGCAGCTGCTGGTTCCCTTTTAGGAGTTATGAATATGGAAAGGCATCCGTTTCCAACGGGGAAAGTCAATATCCTTCATCTATTTCCGATGACTTATTCAGAGTTCCTTGAAGCTTTAGGGGAAGATCAGAAATTGAATTTGCTTAAAGATCGAACATTGGAAACAACGGTCAATAGTCTGCTTCCTCAATTCATAGAGTTGCTTCGCCAATATTATTTTATAGGAGGAATGCCTGAGGCTGTGTTGAAATTTATAGAAACAAGAGATCCAGAGGCAGTCAGGAAAATACACAATGATATACTTACTGCGTATGAAGCTGATATTGCCAAGCATGCAGGAAAAGATACACAGAAAGCCAGAATGGTATTCCAATCTATCCCTTCACAATTGGCTCGGGAAAACAAAAAATTTATTTTTGGAGCAATAAAGAAAGGTGCAAGGGCCGGCGATTTTGAAAATGCTATCCAATGGCTTGTCGATGCAGGGATGGTATATAAGGTGAATAGGGTGAAAAAAGTTGCAATTCCATTGAGTTTCTATATCGATAATGATGCATTTAAACTCTTTGTATTAGATGTTGGATTGCTCGGTGCAATGGCGCAAGTGCCAATATCCCAGATGCTGATCGGTAATAATATTTTTTCAGAGTTCAAGGGAGCCTTTACAGAAAACTATGTTCTTTCTCAGATGAAGGCATGTCAAGATGTAGTGATAGGGTATTATTCAAAAGAAAATTCTACTCTCGAAATTGACTTCATAGTGCAAGCGGGAGATGAAATCCTGCCAATAGAAGTTAAAGCGGAAGAAAATGTAAGGTCAAAATCATTGCGCCAGTTTGTCACTATAGACAATGCAGGGAGCAATATGCGGGGATTTCGATTGTCGATGAAAGGGTACGAGCATCAGGATTGGATGAGCAATATCCCTCTATTTGCAGCTATTCCCTTCTTAGATTCACATATATAACTCAGCTTTCGCAAGCTCTATAATCTCACGCAGAGAGCGTAGAGGCGCAGAGTTTCAATGCTTTAGGAAACTTCGCATCGCGGTCCCCCAGACTGAAGTCTGGGGTTAACAAATTAAAGGATTACCTCTCCGAGGTAAGGTGATGATAAGCTTCGCATCGCCCGGAGAACGCAGAGAAACAGCGCAGTGTCTGCGCTATGGATTTGCATATCAATGAGAAAGAACTTGCGAAACATGAACTCATAAATAAATTATTTAAGTTGTAGAAATTACGAAAAATAAATTAGAATAGTTATGATGAATGTGTTTTGGCTGCTTTTTGGAGTGGCGTTGATTATTTTTGCTGCCAATTGGCTTACGGATGGAGCTGCGTCGATTGCTCGTCGGTTTGGGATTAGTGATTTAGTAGTTGGTCTGACGGTTGTTGCCTTCGGTACTTCTACACCGGAACTTTCTATCAGTATTGTTTCTGCTCTTCAAGGTAACGCTCCTATGGCGGTAGGAAATGTAGTGGGTAGCAATATCTTCAATATCCTCATTATTATCGGAGTAGTGGCCATGGTAAAACCAATTAAGGTTCAGCCATCCGTGATGGTCAATGAGATAGGATTAGTCATTATTTCTTCGCTTGCATTGCTTGCGATCGGATTTGATGATTTGCTCGGAGACTCTGCGGAAAGAATAGTAACTCGTACATCCGGTATACTTCTTCTTTTATTCTTCGCCATATTCCTGCGCTATATGTTTGCTCAAGCGAAAGATGCATCTGAATCTGATCCTGCCGCAGAAAAAGGAGCCGACAAAAAGGAAATGCCGGTTTGGAAATCTATTTTGTTGATAATTGTTGGATTGGCAGGTCTGGTTTATGGAGGTGACCGTTTTGTAGCCGGAGCTTCAGGGGTAGCGTTGTCTCTTGGAATGAGTGAGGCGGTTGTTGGTCTTACAATCGTAGCTGCCGGCACGTCTCTTCCGGAACTTGCCGCTTCAGTAGCGGCAGCAGTCAAGGGAAATTCTGGAATAGCAGTTGGAAATGTAATTGGGAGCAATATATTCAATATATTTTTGGTGCTTGGAACGACTGCGACAATAAAGCCGTTGCCCTTTGGAGGAGTATCACACTTAGACCTTATAGTGATGATGGCCGCAGCCCTTCTCTTCTGGCTGTTCTGTTGGAAATTTGGAAAGCGCACCATCACTCGTCCCGAAGGAGCCATAATGGTGCTTTGTTACATCGCCTATATCGTCTATCAGGTGATGACAGTATCGGCATAGTAATCAGTTGCGGTGAATAAACCAAATAATCTCCGCAAATTTGCGGAGATTATTTGGTTTATGAGTAGACGGTGAGGACGAGGGATCGGGAGCCGCCATAGTCTCGGAATTCGCAGAGGTAGATGCCTTGCCATGTCCCGAGGTTCAGTCGGCCCTTAGTGATTGGGATATTAAGGGAGACATCGGTTAGTGTTGCTTTGGCATGAGCGGGCATGTCGTCGAGACCTTCCATGGTATGATAATAGTAGGGCTGGTTTTCCGGAACGATATGATCAAGGATCTTATCGAGGTCGTGACGTACGTCTGGGTCTGCGTTTTCATTTATTGTCAAACCACAAGAAGTATGCTTAACGAATATATTGAGTAACCCTGCTTCAGGAAGTGGAGTGGGAAGATGTCGTAGGATTTCTCCTGTAATTAGATGGCAACCTCTTGAGAGCGGCTTGAGTCGGAATTCTGATTGAAGAACCATGGTTTCTAATTTAGAATTTAGAATTAATTTTTTGCAAAATTACTTAAAAAATCTGATATGTCGGTTAATTTGATATAGAGAGTATTGTGAGATTTCCCAAAAATTGCTATTTTTGTGAAAAATATGGTTCATACTCAATTTAGTTGAATAAATAATTTTATAGAAAATGGATTTAAAAAGAGATTTGTCTCATACGCGGATCTTGGGACGCTGTGACGGCTTCGCCGTCAGGCGGATGGGGCGCGGATCTCGCCTTCGGCGTGTTTTTTAGAGGTCAGATGCCAGAGTCCAGAGACCAGAAGCTTCGCGATGGTATTGGGTCGCAGTGCGTGGCTTCGCCGCAGGCCGGACGGGTTGCGGATGCGAAACTTCGGGAATTTCAACTAAAGTGGGTAAGAACCAAAAATATGCACAATTATTGAATCTTATGATATATCTTGAGAGATTTATGTTTCCGGATTTGGAGGAGGATACATTATATTTTGATGTGCCGAAAGGGTCGTTTTATGATGAGAATACCTATCCTTTTCATATCACGTCGGAATTGGGCCTGTGGTCGCTCGATTTCGATCCTTTGACTATTCTTTATGGTGGGAATGGTTCCGGAAAATCTACTATCATAAATGTAATCAGTCAGAAACTGTGTGCTGATAGGCAATCGATGTTTAATTCAAGTCCATATTTTGACGAGTTTGTCAATCGATGCCAATATAAAGCATCTGAATCGCTTGCAGGAGAAACAATATACAAAGGACATAGGGAACCTCAGAAATATGATATTTCACAGATAACGACTGTATTGACGAGCGACGATATTTTTCATTCGATGCTTGACCAAAGACTTGAAAATGATAAGAAATTGAAGAAAAGTCAATTTCTGATGGACGAGTATCGAGAGCCTGAGGAGCTTCCACGACATCTAAACTTTGAGACGGGATATAATGTAGATAAATATAAGAGGGGAGTTGAGATGAGGCAGGCAAGAAACAGCATGCGCCACGGCAATAAATCATTCAACAAAATCCTTCTTGACAAAATTGGAAAAATGGAGAGGGGCTTCAGCAACGGTGAGACAGCATTGATGAAGCTATCAGAACTTTTGGAAGAGCCCGGACTTTATCTTCTTGACGAGCCCGAAAACAGTATGTCCTGTGAATTTCAGATCAAGCTTGCCTCCATTATATCCTATCTTGCAAGATATGGAAAATGTCAATTTTTGATTTCCACTCATTCGCCATTCATCCTGTCGATGGAGAATGCTAAGATTTATAATCTCGACCAGCATCCGGTCGGGGTTTGCAAATGGTGGGAACTCGACAATATGAAGAGGTATTTTGATCTTTTCTACGGAGCAAAAGACCGATTCTTAAGCTAATGATTATTATTAATCCGTTCCGAGGGACATTAAAGGCTGAGAGAGGCTGACCGAAGCAAACTGTACTTGATTCAAAAGTTAATGTAATAACTTAAAATCAAACAGTTTGCAGATGAAAGAAAATTTTAGATCACCAAAACCTCAAATTCCCATAACAGGGATGATTGGGAACATGGTTGGGCAACATCC
>CAZWJO010000048.1:0-21792 GCA_964634905.1 uncultured Sangeribacter sp. | reverse complement strand
GAACTGTGCAACAATTCATAAAAAATTTTTTTCAATTACTTACGAGACCAAACTGACAAACTCCCGAATATCTTTTTCATCTTTATTGTCTTATTCAGAGTGAGCGTTTTGACTTGCAAAATTAATGAAATAAATTTGTTTTCACAAGTTCAAATTAATGTAAGGTCAAAGTAGCATCAAAGTTTATAGCTCTATTATGATCAAGAGCTATCTCGATAAAAGAACACATATATTTTTTGGAAAGAATATAAATTTTTATTAATTTTGCAAAGTGACCCTACGATGTGTGGTTGCTTGAGTAAAAAAGTAACTGGACATGGGCAGGGCTAAACATGTGAAAGGCGTTTACTCGCTTTATTTCTTGGCTCTAAGAAACTACCACAATCTTCAAATATAGTCAAGGATGAAGCAATTGTAGATGCCCCTTTGGTACGTATATGTATATCTGGCTCAACTTATAAAATTGAGCAGATTAATTTACATATCCATACTTCGCGGGGTCGTTTACCATTGCTCGTTCTACTATATTGGGCTGTGGTAGGCCTCTTAGGGCGGAATGAGCAAGTAAGTGGCTCCCGTCTTTCTTTTTATTATCATAAAGCCATAAGGAGACAATGGCAAATGAAGATATGATGATTGACAATCGTGCTCCTCTAAGTATTCTAACCTTTAAGGCTAAGACACTTAATGCAAACTTTTCAAATTGCATCAAAAATCCTGGAATATATGGTTCTATAAAGATTCCTGTTGAGTTGCTTGATACGCTTATAATTAAAGATGGTATGAATGTAAAGACCGTTAGATTTGCAGCCCAATTTAGATTGAATCAAATTGAGTTAAATAATAGGATAAAAGAAGGATTTAAAATTGAATTGTCTGAAAATCTTGAATTAAATTGGAGATTGTTTTAAAGATATCCAATCACTTGGACAATATTTTATTATTTAGCCTCGATTCTCAGACTTTTGGAAACAAGATGAGGTGGTAAGACGTTGTATTAGATAATTAATGATTAATTAGATTTCCCAGTTACTCTATGGAATACGACTATATTTGCTCTTCAAGGGCTGAACTTACCTCGAGAATTGGCTTTGTGATAAACGAGGCTGTATCGAAGCTGGCATACTTGTCGGGCGAGGAAAAGCGCATCTCTCCTGCTTCTTGTGGTCCTTTACCCTCAGTTGAGGCTGTTCGCGAAATATTAACTCTGGTGAAGACCGTGATTTTTCCGGAATTTATCGACCGATATCATGGAACCCGAGCAATGGAGGAGGCTCGTCTCTCGGTAAGCACAGAAAGACTTTTCAGAAGTCTTTCTAAAGAAATTGGCCATAGTCTTTTTCAAAAGAATCCGGATTGCGGATCAAACTTTGCTGCTGAGCAAGGTCTTGAGTTAGCATTGAAATTGATTGAGCGACTACCTGAATTAAAGCGCCTCATATACACTGATGTCCAAGCTATCTACGATAATGACCCTGCTACTGAAGATTTCGGAGAGGTGATACTGAGTTATCCGGTGGTGCATGCTATGATACATTATCGTTTCGCACACGAATTATTAAAAATAGGTGTGCCTGTTTTGCCACGAATCATTACAGAGCTTGCGCACTCCGACACAGGTATCGATATTAACCCCGGTGCAACCATTGGAGAATATTTTGCCATTGATCATGGAACCGGAGTAGTGATTGGGGAGACCTGTATTATTGGAAATCATGTGACACTTTATCAAGGAGTGACTCTTGGTGCGAAAAACTTTACACTCAATGGCGAGGGACATCCTGTTAATGTTCCAAGACATCCAATTCTTGAAGACCATGTGACAGTCTATGCAAATGCTACTATCCTCGGACGGATTACTGTAGGTCATCATACCATCATAGGTGGCAATGTTTGGTTGACAGAGTCCGTTCCTCCATATTCAAAGGTAGTACAAAAGAATGCAGATTTTACTTTAAGATAAATAACTCAACTTTCTCAAGCTCAAGTTGAAGGTTATTAAGGTTATAAAGGTTAATAGGGTTATGCATTGACAGAGGAAAACCTGTATCTTTTTTGCTCTTAATTGGCAGAACTAACCTCTTAATCAATTAACCTCTTAACCCTTAAGTTGAGCCTGTGAAACTTAAATAAAATAATATGAAGATATTTGAATCTCTACAGGAGTTGATTGGCAATACTCCCCTGCTTGAATTGAAAAATATAGAAAAATCAGAAAACATTGGGTGCCGGATCCTTGCAAAGATTGAATCGTTCAATCCAGGAGGAAGCATAAAAGACCGTATTGCCAAAGCAATGATCGACGATGCTGAGGAATCCGGACGTTTAAAACCGGGCGGGACAATCATTGAGCCTACAAGTGGAAACACCGGTATTGGTCTCACATGGATTGGAGTATCAAAAGGATATCGTGTGATTCTTTGTATGCCGGAGACAATGAGCGATGAGCGTAAGAAATTGCTGGCTGCTCTTGGTGCGGAATTAGTACTTACTCCCGGTAAAGATGGAATGAAAGGCGCTATAACAAAAGCTAATGAACTGAAGAATGAGATTCCAGGAAGTATAATTATGAGCCAATTTGAAAATCCTGCCAATCCTGAGATACACTCAAAAACCACTGCTGAAGAAATATGGCGTGACACTGATGGCAAAGTTGATATTTTTGTGGCAGGTGTGGGTTCAGGAGGTACGCTCACTGGCACTGCCAAGACTTTGAAACAATATAATCCTAATATTAAAGTTGTTGCTGTTGAACCGGAAAACTCACCTGTCATTTCCGGAGGACAACCTGGCCCTCACAAGATTCAAGGTATTGGAGCAGGTTTTATCCCAGGCAACTTGGATTTGACACTTATAGATGAAGTGGATAAAATTTCAGACACGGAAGCTTTCGAATGTCAGAAAATGCTCGCTCGCAAAGAGGGTGTCTTCGCAGGAATATCCTCAGGAGCCGCTCTTGCTGCTGCTCTGAAGGAAGCACGAAAAGCAGCGAACGATGACAAGATAATTGTTGTAATATTACCCGATACAGGTGATCGTTATCTATCAATGCTTTAAGAAGATGGAAAATAATGAAGAAATGATTATTGAGACACATCCTTTTCCCCCTTTCCTTCCAGAGGGGGCAATGGTGCTCATGATGGGAACTTTCCCTCCGGGAGAACATCGCTGGAGTATGAATTTCTATTACCCCAACCCTATCAATGATTATTGGCGTATCTGCGGTATGCTTTTTTTAGGAGATAAAAATGCTCTTTACGACCCGGAGCGCAAGTGCTTCCGTGAGGAAGAATGTCGCCGACTTATGGCAGATCATCATATCGCTATGCATGATACTGCCCGCGAAATTCGCAGACTAAAGGGAAACGCCTCCGATAAATATCTTGAAATACTAAAACCGGTTCCCCTTTACGACCTCCTGAAAGAAATCCCAGAATGTCATACAATAGCTACCACAGGAGAAAAGGCAGCAGATATTATTGCAGAAATCACCGGAACACAACGTCCAAAGATGGGAGAAATGACAGAATCAAGCGAAGGCTTGCAGATCTGGCGTATGCCATCCACAAGCCGTGCTTATCCTATGAAGATTGAAAAGAAAGCCGAATACTACGCCGAATTATTCCGCTCCGTCGGCATCCTTTAGAAGAAATGCATAATTCATAATGCAAAATGCATAATTCATGATGCATTACGAATTATTCGTGATAATTGGGATTATTATCAATTAGGACTTCAGTTTTTGAAGGAATTCTTCTTCTGAAATGATTGGAATGCCGAGTTTTTGACATTTCTCATACTTAGCGGGTCCCATATTCTCTCCTGCAAGTACAAACGAAGTTTTCTTAGAAATACTCCCAACATTTTTGCCGCCATTCGCCTCAATCATCTCCTTATATTCTTCGCGACTATGATGAGCAAATGTTCCGGAAATCACTATCGTCTCTCCTTCAAGAGCTGTGCCTGCCGGCAACATCTTTTCCTCACTGAGTTGCATCTGTAGCCCGGCTTCTTTAAGTCGTCTTATATTTTCGACATTGACAGGATCACGGAGAAAATCATAAATTCCTTGTGCTACGATTGGACCGACATCCGGAATAGCTTGTAATTCTTCTACACTCATCGCTTGCATCCGGTCCATACTCTTCACACTTTTTGCCACTCGTTTAGAAGTGGTCTCTCCCACATTTGGAATCGACAAGGCATAGACTACCCTCTCAAAAGGCACTTGCTTAGACGCTTCGAGTCCATTGAGAATTCTCTCAGCACTCTTATCTCCAAACCGGTCAAGAATAGAAAGTTGCTCCTTAGTCAAATCGTATAAGTCTGCTGAATTTGTCACTAAGCCTTTGTCATATAACAACTCCGCAGTTTCCTCACCCACTCCGTCGATATTCATCATCCTACGTGCACAGAAATGCTCGATTCTTCCTGTAATCTGTGGACGACAACCATACTTGTTCGGACATATCCACGCGGCATCACCTTCCTTATTTATAAGAGCTGTGCCACAAACAGGACAATGAGTCACAAACTCAACGGGTTTACTCTCAGGATTTCGCCTGCTCTCATCAACTCCTGTTATTTTCGGAATTATTTCCCCTCCTTTCTCAACATATAGCCAATCATTCTCATGAATATCCAATTCCTTCATGATATCAGCATTATGAAGAGAAGCTCTCTTGACAATTGTACCGGAAAGCAATACAGGTTCCAGATTGGCTACAGGGGTGACAATACCCATTCTTCCGGTTTCAAAACTTACAAACCGAAGCTGGGTGCATGCATTCTCAGGATTAAACTTGAATGCAACTGCCCAACGAGGTGACTTTGCTGTATATCCAAGATTCAACTGCTGTCTTAACGAATTGACTTTGAAAACAAGTCCATCAGTAGCAACAGGAAGTTCTTTTCTCCCTACATCCCAATAGTCTATGTATTCATCTACTTCCTTTACAGTCCGAAGAATCTTCATTTCTCCCGAAACCTTGAATCCCCATTTCTTTGCCGCCTCCATATTCGCATAATGCGTATCGAAAGGAAGATCATCAGAAAGCAGATAATAGAATCTTGCATCAAGACGCCTCTTTGCCACCTCTCGGGGATCTTGAGTCTTAAGTGTTCCGCTTGCTGCATTGCGAGGATTGGCAAACAAGGGCTCTTCATTATACTCCCTCTCCTTGTTTAGTTCATCAAAAACTTTCCATGGCATCAGTATTTCTCCACGGATCTCAAACTTTTCAGGCCAATCTCCGGGTTGGAGTACTAGCGGAATACTCTTTATGGTCTTGACATTAGCTGTCACATCATCTCCTTGAGTTCCGTCTCCTCGGGTCACTGCCCTCACAAGTCGCCCACCTTCGTAAGTCAATGATATCGATGTGCCGTCATACTTCATTTCTCCGGTTATCTCAAATTCCTGTCCTTCAAGTCCCTTTTTTACCCTGTCAAACCATTCATCCACTTCCCCTATGGTATAGGTGTTAGCAAGAGAAAGCATCGGACGGTCATGGGTTATGTGTTCAAAACCTTTCGTAAGGTCCGAACCAACCCTCTGTGTTGGAGAGAGAGGGTCATAAAGTTCAGGATGCTCCTTTTCCAGAGCCTCCAGTTCCTTCATCAGCATATCGAAATCCTTATCGCTGATTTCCGGCGTGTTCAGTACATAATAATTATGATTATGCTTGTTGAGCTCAATGCGTAGCTCCCTTATCCTCTCTTCCGCATTCATATATAGTTATATTTTATGTCCCATAAAAACAGAGCTTCCCCTGGCATCGATTGTCCTGCAGCACACCTATCCTTTCTGTTTATCACTTCCCTAAATTCTTCTAATGTCATTTTTCCCCTACCGACATCCACCAATGTTCCTACCACTGCCCTGACCATATTCCGAAGAAATCTATCGGCACTGATTGTAAACACTGCAATATCTTCATTCTCCATATTCCATTCAGCCTGAGTTACCTTACATATATTGGTCTTTGCATCGCTATGAAGTTTTGCAAAAGATGTAAAATCCTCTGTCTCCAAAAGCAATTTAGCAGCTTCATTCATTTTGTCGATATCCAGACCATGAGGACAGTGCCAACTCAACGGGTAGAAAAAAGGAGTCTTCTCAAATGCCACAAAATACTTATAAGTGCGCTCCGTGGCATCAAATCGAGCATGGGAATCGCCAGCCACGGGAATAATATCGTGTATGGCAATGTCTCTTCCGACGAGTCTATTGAGCGATACCAAAAGTCGACCTTGCTCTGGCAACACTCCGTCGTAATCAAAATGGGCATACATGACTCTGGCATTTACTCCTGTATCAGTCCTCCCGGCACCGACAACCGATACCGGTACACGAAGTACAGTAGTTAGTGCTTTTTCCACTTCCTCCTGCACACTGATTGCATTTGGTTGCAACTGCCATCCATGAAATGGTGCTCCACGATAGCCCAATTTGATGAAATACCGGCTCATTAGTCTCTCTCAAGATATGTGATGCCGTACAATCCCGACTTATAGATATTGAGGAACTGACGTCCTTCATCTGCCGTGATCTTCCCTTCTTTCATAGACTTGGATACCCATGTCTCAAGATTTCTCACAAGCTTCTTGGGATTATACTCAACATAGTCAAGCACATCGGCGACAGGTTCTCCATCTATTACTTGCTCAATCTCATATCCTTCCTTGTTACAGGTGATATGGACAGCGGCAGTATCTCCAAACAGATTATGAAGGTCACCAAGAATCTCTTGATAAGCTCCAACAAGAAATACACCTATATAATATGGTTCCCCTGGTTTGAGGGCATGCACCGGCAAGGAATGGCTCACTCCTTGAGGGGCAACAAAACGATTGATCTTACCATCGGAGTCGCATGTCACATCTTGGATGGTACATTCATGAGAGGGTTTTTCATCAAGTCTGCTGATAGGCATTGTCGGAAACATTTGGTCAATGGCCCATGTGTCTGGGAGTGATTGGAAGAGGGAGAAATTACAGAAGTATTTCTCTGGCAGCATACGCGCTACTTTACGAAGTTCTTCTGGTGGATGCTTCATACTCTTAGTTATGTCATGTACATCACGGGCTACACTCCAAAAGAGTTTTTCAATTCTGGCACGTGTTGTCAGATTTAGAAGCCCGAGACTGAAGAGTTCAAGTGCCTCTTCCCTTATTTGAAGTGCATCATGCCAGTCTTCAAATACTCTTGAAGAGTCTATCTTGTCCCATATATTATAGAGCTCCTTAGTGAGTTCATGAGCATCCTCCGGCAATTCCTCATTGTCGTTCCAAATAGGGAGTTGAGTTGTCTCAAGTGTTTCTATTATCAAGACTGAATGATGGGCAGTCATAGACCTCCCTGATTCAGTGATGATGTTCGGTTGGCGTAGATTATTCTTTTTGCAAACATCTACAAGGGCTGAGACTGCATCATTAGCATATTCCTGAATTGAATAGTTCATAGAGTTCTCTCCTGATGAGCTACGTGTGCCGTCGTAGTCAACTCCCAAACCACCACCAATGTCTACAAAATCAATATCGAAACCAAATTTAGATAGTTGCACATAGAATTGCATTGCTTCTCTCAGAGCATTCTTGATTCGCCGAATCTTTGTGATCTGGCTTCCAATATGGAAATGGATAAGCTTGAGACATCCTTTCATCTTGTTTTTATCAAGGAATTCCAAAGCATCAAGAAGTTCACTGGAGTTAAGTCCGAATTTACTTACATCGCCTCCGGATTCTTCCCATTTGCCACTTCCGGCGGACGTAAGTTTTATTCTTATTCCAATATTTGGATCTACTTTCAATCTCTTAGCTACCTTCATTATGAGCTTTAATTCGTTTAGTTTCTCAACTACGAGATATATTCTTCTACCCATCTTCTGAGCAAGAAGAGCGAGCTCCACATAGTCTTCATCTTTGTATCCATTGCAGACCACCAACGAGTTTTCATGTGTGTTGACAGCAAGCACTGCATGGAGTTCAGGTTTTGAGCCTGCTTCAAGTCCTATATTATATTTATTGCCATGACTGACTATTTCTTCAACCACCTGTCGCATCTGATTGACCTTGATAGGATATACTAAATAGCTTTGGCCTTCAAATTGATATTCTTTACTTGCAGTCTTGAAGCAGCTTGTTATCTTCCTGATCCTGTCGTCAAGAATATCCGGGAATCTCAGTAACATAGGCGCTGAAATATCTCTCAGCTTAAGTTCATCAAGCACTTCACGGATATCGACTGGTGCATAATCAGCCTTAGGAGTCACTTGCACATGTCCTTTTTCATTGACACTGAAATAACTCAGTCCCCATCCTTGTATGTTATAGAGTTCACTTGAATCCTCTATTCTCCATTTCCTCATTTTTCCTCTAATCCTTTTTTATTATGGTTATACTAATCCTAACATCTTCACCTTTATAAATTTCCTTACAATAGATAGAGCACAGTCAATTATGCATTATGAATTATGCATTATGCATTAGTCTGCGGTCTACCCAATATCTCAAACACTCGGGCATAAATCTCAGTCCGTTTCCGAGCTATGTTATACTTGTCGGTATATTGTCGCGTACGCAATGAACCCTCGATATAAAGTTTCATGCCCTTCTTTATGTATCTCTCCGCATATTTTGCCTGTTCTCCTGTCATGACAATATTGTGCCATTCAGTCACTTCTGAATTCCCTCTTATCTCATTAGTGGCAAGTGAGAAATATGCTACCGCAAAATCCTTCTCCGGATATCTGACATCCGGATCACCTCCGACATTCCCTATTAATATAACCTTATTTACACTCATTTCCTCAGTTTTTCTAATTAACCCTCACATTCACATCGTAAAACGCATCACGCAAAACGTACAACGCAAAACGCTAATACTTATGCGCCTTAAGATACAAACCGGTACGTTCATGAAGTCCAAAAAGAAGATTCATGATATGGACCGCATCTCCAGCCCCTCCCCTCATTCTGCTGTCTCCTATCACAGTTACTGTCAATCGGTCGGATGTCTGTTTCTGAAGCGTGACAAGCGTCTTCTGAGTCCCTTCCACTTCATAACCCGGCATTATACTTGACACCATAAAAGTGAAGTTATGATCATCATAGCAGTCATTAAAAACTTTGAACACCTCCGTTATATCGAGTGAGCAAGGTAGGTCGATCACAACCTTAAGTCCTCTTTCCGACACTTTTTCATCCATGCGATGCAGAGTGATATTGCCGTTGAATGAATTCTGGGTTTTTCTTAACACATGGAGAATTTCCTGGCGAACCATGTTAATTTTCTCCTCAGTATCAATATCTGCCGGACAAGCATAATCCACAATAATGTTGTCCTTCAGCAAAAGATGCTTTGCAAGAGGATAAAGTCCTATGATAGCCGCAGCGGCAACTGATCTTGGCACGACAGCCCTCTTGCACCCTCTGACCAGTGCTTTCCGATTGGTTTCCGGCAGACCGTATTCCATCTGTAGCGCATCAAAATCAAGCGATGTACAATGCGACATGTCTATGATCCTAAGGTCAGGCCATCGGTCTGTATTCATCCTGAATCTGTCCGCTACTTCCGAGTGTGCATCTATGAAGATTACGTCAAGTGTCTGAGGATTTATATCCGGGGAAAACTCAAGGTCACATTCCCCAGCCAATCCATGATGGACGGAAGCAACTTTACGTCCGACTTTTCCTGGTGCAAAAGCACTTACAAGCTCAACATCCGGATGATTGATTAGAATACGTATCAATTCTCCTGCCATTGCCGTATCAGCTCCAGCTATTCCAACTTTTATCATTATATACTAATTTATACTCATTACTTCATCTACCTCAATAAACTCAATAACCTTTAAGTTGAGCTTGCGAATTAAATTAAATCAAAAGGGCTTAGTGGGAACTATAAGCGATAGCGCCTCTCTTGCCTGTTCGTGTGTCACTCCTTCTCTTAGCACTAAGAAGACAGTGTTAGATCCTGCAATGGTGCCTGCTATTTCGGGAGAATTAAGCATATCTATGTCGTATGCTATTCCGGATGCATATCCATTTCGAGTCAACATGACTCCAATGTTGTTTGAAAACTCAAGAGATATGAAGCCATTTCCAGCATGACGCATAAATTCAGTAGACCTTCGATGCCCCGTATTAATTCTTGCTGTAGATGCGTCTGGAAGCATATAAGCGTAGGAGCCATGATCGAGTGGCACTTTTGTGGTCTTCAACATCTTAAGATCGCGTGAGAGGGTTGCTTGAGTGACATAAATACCCTTTTCAGCAAGCATTTTTAGAAGTTCTTCCTGACTTCCAACATTATTATTTTTGATTATCTCAATTAATGCCTCGATTCTTTCATTTTTTCTACTCATTTCTCCGTCGATTTTTAAGCACCTTTGTGCCGCTTGTCTATTTCTTTTTTTATATCTTCAGCTTTCTCATAATCTTCAGCTTCCACAGCTATATCCATCATTCGCTGAAGGCTTTCAAGACTTTCTTTTGCGTAAGAATTCCCAATGGGATTCTTCACCCTTTCTATTGCAGTCCTCACAGGAATTGACTGTCTGGAAGCGGCATGCAGTTGGCGCGGTGAAAATGCATCCCTTTCTATTCCGCATTTTTCCAGCAAACTTCTTGATGTGAAAATAGGGGCGTTAGCTCTCATAGCAAGTGCTATAGCATCACTTGATCGTCCATCGAGAACTTTTATCTCTTCTCCTTGTTTCATTTTGACATCCGCTGTGAAGATACCGTTTGGAAGCTGTTTTAAGACCACCGACTTTATCTCTATTTCGAAAGAATTTAATATTTCAGATGTAAACTCATGTGTCAATGGTCTCGGAGTTTTGATTTTTTGAAGCAGGCACTCTATAGATTGTGCTTCATTGTAGCCTATGATGATTGGAAGGCGGAGCCCACCATCTTCCTCTTCTAATACCATGGCATACATGCCGTTCTCAATCTGATTATATGTGATGCCGACCATCTTTAGCCGTACCATTTCATTTTCCATATTGAAGTTCTTTTATTTTAAGGTTTCATAATCATACCCGAACCCAGACATATCTTTCTGTCTTGTGTATATATTATTGAATATTGTCCTGGTGCTATTCCTTGCACATCTTTCTCCGACTTAAGTAAATAGCGGTGTCCTTCTGTATGATATAGCAACCCATCAAAAAATTCTGGTGTATGTCTTGTCTTGAATGAGATTCTTAACACTCCATCCTCATTCTTTTCAAAAAGATCTGATTCAAAAGGATCCAATGTGATCCAATGCATCTCATCCATGTATATATCCTTGCCATATTGGAGCTTCGTGTCATATCCATGACTGACATAGATAACATTGTCTCTTATATTTTTCCTTACTACAAACCAAGGTCCCCCTCCTAAGCCAAGACCCTTTCGCTGTCCTATAGTATAGAACCAATATCCCTTGTGTTCGCCAACTTTCTTACCGGTTTCGATCTCAATCACCGGTCCATACTTTGTCCCAAGCTTTCGCTCTAAGAAGTCCCTATAGTCAATCTTGCCAAGAAAACAAATTCCTTGACTGTCTTTTCTGGTGGCATTAGGAAGTCGAGCTTCTTTTGCAGCAGCTCTGACCTCTTCTTTTGTCATGTCACCAAGTGGAAAAAGAATATGAGACAGTTGTTCATAGCTGATTTGAGCAAGAAAATCTGTTTGGTCTTTCACTGCATCCTGGGTCGTCGCAAGCCAGTATTTGCCATCTTTTTCCAATACTTTTGCATAATGCCCTGTAGCCGTCTTGTCGAATTCATGTCCCCATCTGTCTTCAAAAAATCCAAACTTGATGATTTTGTTGCACATCATGTCCGGATGAGGCGTAAGACCCTCTTTGACAGTTCGAAGGGTATATTCCATCACGTATTCCCAATATTCCTCATGAAGCGACACCACCTTAAATGGCAACCCATATTTCTTGGCTATAAGCGTGCACATCTCAATATCTTCTTCTGCAGTGCACTCACCTTCTCCATTATCCATACTTATGCGGATATAGAAAAGGTGTAGGTCGTGTCCCTGTTTATAAAGACGATCGACAGTCACAGCACTGTCTACTCCACCTGATATCAAAACTGCTATCTTCAATTCTATATTATTTTTTCGTAGTAAATGATTTTGAATTAAGCATTATAAATAATGCATTGATATTATTACACTTCCTCAAGTTCATCCTCGCTATGGTCTGACGAATGAAGGAGATGAAGTGAAAGAAAATAGTCAACTGATATCTTTCCAGGTCCGACAAGTATCAGGAAAAAATAAATCCCTAAAAACATTATCGGTAGATATCCAGGTTGCTCCCAACTCAACATATATGATGCCTTTGTCGCCACATCATGAAGCAAATGATATTCTGCTAATATCATAGCTATAAATGGTGGCAAAATCATGATCCTTGTCAGAAAACCCGCCATAATGAAAATGCTGCATAATATCTCTATGCATATCATTGTCCATAAAGATGCCTCTGATGTCATCCCAAGCACAGCTGGAAAACTATCGGCAAGCATGGGCGCATCTCCAATCTGGCGTATTCCAAACTGCAAAAGCATTATTCCTACAAAAAGTCTCAGAAAGAGCCTTCCGAGGTTGGTGTAGCTATACCCTGTTGAAGTCACATATATCTTTTTGGGTAGTCCCAGAACTTTCTTCCTATACATATATTTCTGATCAATGAAGTTTGCATTATGACGCACTTTAGATTATCACTATTAATGCATTATTTACAATCAGTTAATGAGCGACAAAGCTCTGTTCATCGCTTCCACAGTCCCAATATGTTTACCTATAATTTTGCCTTCTGAGTCTATGACGTAGATTTCAGGAATCTCTCGGATATCTAAAATATCATCTACAGTGTCAGATGCACCAACTGTCCAATAAGATGGAAAATCTGATACCTGTTTTTGCCATCCATCCTCAGGATCTGGAATTATGAATAGCACATTTATTTTACCGTCGGTCACTGCCTTGTTGAACGTAACATTCGACTGCATTCTTAGTTTTCCTATTCTGCACTCGTCACAGTTTGGATCTCCAAAGATTATAATAGTTGGAGTCGCCATCGGAAAGTATTGAGCAGGGTCTCCATTAGGGCGGATAAAATTAAATTGTCCCGGTGCTTTGCCTATAAGAGAATTCTCAAGCTGCTTTAGTTGATTCTCATAACGTGCTCTTTTCGTCGGTGGAAACTTCTTGCTCAATAATGCGGAGCGTAAGATATTAGCATATAATTCATCTATCCAAAATTCTGCCCTCGGCCCATAGACTGTCTCTTCGGCTGCCTTTGTCATCTGATACAATAGTGTAGGATTCTTCTGCAGATTTTTCATCAGCTTTTCTACTGCTGCAGTCACTACATCTTTATCAGCATATTGTGCTGTGGTAGAATAAACCTGGAATGCATGGGTAAGCTTATTTTGATCAACAGCTTCCTTTGTCTTTATGTCGAGGGGATTCCAAAAGTTGTTGACAAGCCAGTTGCACTTTTCCCTGAACTCTGAAATTTCTTCGGGTGCTATCGGATATTCAAAGAGAGGCTCTACATACATTACTCCTGTCTCTATGAGTTCTGTGGAGTCATTGACTAATTGTGCCTTACCCAAAGCTGTCCCACCTAACAAGACAGCTGATAATATCATTATCTTTATCTTCATGAATTCAATCGCTGTTTTTAACCTGTTTAATCAAATATTCTAAGGGTTTGTTGATGATAGCTCTAATCTTCCATCCTCTCTTTTCCATTGAAGCCTCAATAAATGGCTTGAGCTCAAATGCTACAGAGCCTACAAAACCAATACCTTCTTCTTTGAGTTCTGGTTCGGAATATGATACAAATTCTCTGTCAAAAAAATTCTCTGTCTGTTTTTCTACAAGACCTTTGATAAACGGATGACTGAGATTATCTATAATAAACGGCATAAACCCTGCTATCCATCTATTTGGAGAAGGTTTTCTATATAACTGATTAACTACATCGCTAACTGACAAAGAATACCTTTTCTCAAACTCTTTAATGATATCCTTTGGTGCAATTCCCTTGAAAATATCGGAAAGCAATCTCCGGCAATATGCAACGCCTCCTCCTTCGTCATCCAATAAGTATCCGAGAGACGCTGATTTGCGGTCTATTTTCTTTCCATTATAATGGCATGAATTGCTTCCGGTTCCCATTATGCATGCTATTCCGGGCTCATTTCCAAGCATAGCCATGGCAGCCCCCGAGATGTCACTGTCTGCCTTGATGTCCCGGCATGTAAACATTTCTGAAAGGACTGTCTCCATTTTCCCTGCTATCAGAGGAGAACCTATCCCGGCTCCATAGAATAAAATTTTGTCGTATGATTCTCCAAGCGACGCTCTCACTAAGCGTAGTTCCTCCTCTATCATATCCGTATCATGATGAAGAGGACTGATCCCTATTCCACTATAATATTCTTCCTCTTTCCCGGCTTTCACACCAAGAGTAAGCTTTACCCAATCTGTCTTTGTCGCGCCTGCGTCGGCTATGAGTATTTTCATTTCCTACTTTTTTTGTATATTCCCCACAAAATTAATAAAAACCCACTAAATATACAAACAATATAAATTGAACTTGCTCTATAAAACCTATAAAAACATAAATTTTATCTTTTTTTATGATTTTTCATTGATTTTACCCTATTTTTTGTTAATTTTGCACTCAAGCAAAATAAATGTTTCAGGTGTTAACCACCATTACAACCTTAAATTAATAACATGCGAACAAATCATTTAATCAGACAGGGACTAATTTATGCCATCTTGGCAAGTGGCGTAGCGGTAATCCCAGTATGCGTCTCAGGAAAAGGAAATACAGACGATGGGCTGACTCCTTATTTCTCTTCTCCAGTGTCTGAGCGTGCCACGCCCAATCCGGAAGGCTTCATCGGCCGTTGGCTTATACTCGAACCAATCGATAAACCAAATCGCAGCAACACAGTTTTCACCGACAGCTATCTTAGAGATGCTTTCAATATTGAAAACTTCCCGGGTAAGTCTTCAGTCTTACCCAAAGATGGACAGAAGGTGAAAATTGGTAAGCATTCCCTCAAGTGGCATTCTCTCGATAGCAACCTATTCAATGTAAAACTGTTCAGATTTGCCACAGGACTTGACAAACAATATTATGGAGTTCTCTTCTGGGTTGCAACTGCTATTGACTGTGAAGAGGATATTCCAAATGTAAGGATGTCAGTCGGCTCTAATTCAGCCTCTATGTGGTGGCTTAATGGAGAAGAAGCTGTCGTTCTTTCAGGAGATCGCCGTATGGTCATGGACGACTGCATGTCAAAACGTCTTACACTTAAAAAGGGGCGTAATATTATAAGAGGGGCGATTATTAATGGTCCCGGTATGAGTGATTTCTGCCTACGTTTCATCAACGAAGATGGCAAACCTGTCACAAATTTTACCATAAGCAATCTTTAAAACCATGAAATCCAATAGAAATTTTTTCTTGCCGTTGGCTATTATTTGTATTAGTGCAAGTTCTTACGCACAGATAGGCCAACCTTATATACATGATCCGTCTACCATTATGAAGTGTGACGGGAAATATTATACATTCGGAACAGGAGGAGGAGGTCTCATCTCGGAAGATGGCTATCATTGGCACCCTGGTGGTGTGCGACCCGGTCGTGGTGCGGCTCCCGATGTATTAAAAATTGGCGATAGATATCTTGTAGCTTACAGTGCAACTGGTGGTGGACTTGGTGGCGGCCACAGTGGCAAGGTGCTGACTATGTGGAATAAGACACTCGATCCTAACTCTCCGGATTTTGAATACTCCGAACCAATTGAGGTGGCTTATTCTGAAGAAAACGAAGATTGCGATGCGATTGATCCGGGTCTACTTCTCGATCCAACTACTGGAAGGCTTTGGCTTTCCTACGGCACATACTTTGGATTCATTCGTCTTGTAGAACTCGATCCGGCGACAGGTGCCCGTAAAGAAGGAAATGAACCTATCAACATTGCTATAGATTGTGAGGCAACTGATCTCCTTTACCGTGACGGATGGTATTATCTTCTCGGAACACACGGCACTTGTTGTGATGGTCCAAATTCTACCTATAATATAGTAGTAGGTCGTTCTAAAAATGTTGAGGGCCCGTACCTGGACAATATGGGTCGAGATATGCTTGCAGGTGGGGGGAAGATGGTGGCAAGTTCAGGCAATCGCCGTGCCGGAGCCGGCCACTTTGGCAGATATATTGAAGATGATGGTGTCGAGAAGATGTCGCTACATTTCGAGGCTGATTTCGACCAGGGGGGTAGAAGCGTCCTTGCTGTCCTTCCTCTTCTTTGGAAAAATGATTGGCCTGTAGCCGGAGATCCTTTTGTAGAAGACACCTACGAGATAGAATCTGAACGCCGCGGATACGGCTTGGAGCTTGCAGTCGATTTTGTGAGGATGCAAGGAGGGCTTCATCGTTTCTGGGAACCTCAGGCTGAACCAATCACACCTCTTCCTGATCAAAAACTTGAAGATGTAATAGATGCTTGGCCATCTGGAGATATCGATGTCAGGATTGGCGACTATATGTTCCGTCCCCATCAGAAATGGACAGTGACTGCTGTTCCAGATGCCGGCGGATATCTTGGTGCTCCTTACTACAAGATTACTATTGAAGGAACGGACAGGGCGCTTTGTGCTACTGCAGACAAAGAAGTTTCAACTGTTGAGCATTTCACAGGCGATGAGAATCAGCTTTGGCGTATTGAGCAACTCATCGACGGAACTTACCGAATCATGCCGAAGGCAATACCCGGATGCGATGAAGAACTTGTACTCGTATCAATAGCAGACAGCACTCCTTCTCTTGGTAAGTTTGATTTCTCAAGCGATAATTCTAAGTGGAACTTCAGAAAACGTTGATATCATGAAAAAGATATTTTCAATCTGTTTTGCCATCGCTGCTACTGGCTTATTTGCTCAGAACCCCATAATCCATGATCAGTTTACAGCCGACCCTACTGCTAAAGTCTTCAACGGAAAGATGTATCTGTTCCCTTCTCATGACATTGTCAGTCCTATTGATGAACTCAAAGAATGGTTTTGCATGGCCGACTATCATGTGTTCTCTTCCGACAATCTTGTGGATTGGACTGACCATGGCATTATTCTCACTCAAAACAATATCCCTTGGGTAAAACCCGACTCATACGCAATGTGGGCTCCGGATTGCGTGGAGAAAGATGGTCGATATTATTTCTATTTCCCGGCTTCCCCAAAGGACATGGAGCGCGGTTTCGGTATTGGTGTTGCTGTGGCTAATTCACCTGAAGGTCCTTTCATGCCAATGCCTCGTCCGATTAAAGGAGTAATGGGCATTGACCCCTGCGTCCTGATTGATGATGACGGTAAGAGCTATCTTTACTGGAGCGGCATGGGAATCTCCGTTGCTCCTTTGAAAGACAATATGATGGAGCTTGAAGCTGAACCAACCAGAATTCAAGGTTTACCTGAAGGTTTTAAGGAGGGTCCCTTTGCTTTCAAGCGCAACGGTATCTATTATCTCACATTTCCATGGGTGAAAGACAAGACAGAGACTCTTGCATACGCTATAGCAGACAATCCTTTCGGTCCCTTTGACTTCAAGGGTCTTATAATGGATGAGTCTCCGACAGGGTGTTGGACCAATCATCACTCACTCGTTGAAAAAGACGGGGAATGGTATCTATTCTACCATCATAATGATTATTCCCCCAATATGGACAAACGCCGCAGTACAAGAATTGACAAGGTGACTTTCAATCCCGACGGGACTATTAATAAAGTGATCCCTACACTTCGTGGTGTCGGTGTTAGCGATTCTCGCCGTCGCATTCAGATCGATCGTTACAGTGAGATTAGCGAGAAAGGTGTCGAACTAAGTTTTCTGGACCCAAATGATACTTTCAAGGGTTGGGCAGCAATGTTCTCGAATAAAGGAGCTTGGTTGCGCTATGACCGTGTAAATTTTGGAGATCGTCCTGTTAAGGAAATAACTCTGAGAGTGTTAAGTCCTAAAGGCTCCACATTAAAGATATGTGATGCAGTCGGAAAGGTAATTGCAAATGTATCCGTTCCTGCCAAAAAAGATTGGCAGTCAGTGACTGCTCCGGTTTCCTATTCTCCAAATGGAATTGCCGATCTTATTATGACCCTAACAAAAGGAGGTAAAACCGAAATCGATTGGATTGGTTTTGATGCTCTTCCTCACGAGGGAGCAGGAATGGCAACAGGCGAGTATCGAAACTATTTCAAAGACCTCGGATATTCGGAAAAACAGGTAAATGACCGTCTTAACGAAATATTCGATGGGGTCTTTTACGGTCCTAATAAGGTTTATTTTGAAGTCGATGATTCAACTGCCTATATCAGCGACATCAAAAACCATGATGTGCGCACTGAAGGAATGTCATACGGCATGATGATTGCTGTTCAACTCGACAAGAAGGATATATTCGACCGACTTTGGCGTTGGGCTAAGAAAAATATGCAGCATCAAGATGGTCCCAATGACGGTTATTTCGCATGGAGTTGCAAGACAGATGGAACTCCTAATGCTCTCGGCTCTGCCTCTGATGGAGAATTCTTCTTTATTACATCCCTCATCTTTGCATCTAACCGTTGGGGAAATGACACCGGCATAGACTATCTTTCAGAAGCTCAAAACATCCTCAATAAATCAATGCAGAAGACAGGGATGGACCGCGTGTCTCCACTTATTAATATTGAAGAAAAACTTATAACTTTCACTCCTGATCCATGGGGTGGAAGTTATACAGACCCTTCTTACAATATTCCGGCTTTTTATGAAGTATGGGCAAATTGGGCAAACGACGGACGAAGCAATTTCTGGAAGTCATGTGCCAATAAGAGTCGTGAATACCTTCATAAAGCCACTAATCCTTCTACAGGATTGACACCTGACTATACTGCATACGATGGCTCTCCACGAGGCAATCGTTTTATTATCGGAGATGATTTTCGATTCGACTCTTGGAGGGTGCCCTTGAATATTGCCATAGACTATTCTTGGAGCGGAGCAGATGCTGATTGGCAACGCGAATATGCCGACAGAATCCAAGATTTTTTCTATGCTGAAGGAATTGACACTTTCGTAGATCAGTATAAGACCGACGGCAGTCAAGTGCAAAGAGTATTGAGAGCAGGAGATCATGAAGCACTTCGACACTCCGTTGGATTAGTCAGCACATTAGGAGCAGTATCGTTGGCATCGACTGATCCCAAATCGCGTGAATTTGCCGACCGACTATGGAATTCCAAGCACGAACCTTACGAAGACGGATACTTCGATGCTTATTACGATGGCCTGCTCCGCCTTTTCTCCTTTATGCTCCTAAGTGGCCGCTACCAAGCAATCCCTCCCAATAATTCATAAAAAATCCTCTCTCAAATAATAGATATTTTCAATCTTTTTATTAATTTTGCATTATGATTCAGGATAAAGAGATTGAGATCTCTTTGCTCGAATCTTATACAATACAGGTAACAAGTTAAACTTGAAAGTCTTATGGGAGGTTTTTTTGGCGCAGCCTTAAAACGAAAGTGTGTCAATGACATCTTTTATGGAGTTGACTATAATTCACATCTCGGCACTCGCCGTGGAGGTATGGTGACTTACGATCCGGAGGAGAAACGATTTTGCCGCTCTATCCACTCTCTGGAAAGCTCTTACTTCCGTACAAAGTTTGAATCGGAGTTGCATAAATACAAAGGCAACATGGGTATCGCAGTAATAAGCGATACCGATCCTCAACCAATCACCATAAATTCTCATCTCGGTCGCTACTCTCTTGTGACAGTAGCAAAGATTGACAATATGGATGAACTGGAAAAAGAACTCCTCGACAGCGGTGCTCATTTCGCCGAACTTAGCCAAGGCACTACAAATCCGACGGAACTTATTGCTCTCCTTATAAATCAGGGACAGACCTTCGTTGAAGGCATAGAGAATGTCTATAATAAGGTCAAAGGTTCATGCTCGATGCTCATCCTTACCGAAGACTCCGTGATTGTAGGTCGTGATAAACTCGGTCGTACTTCCATTGTAATAGGTGAAAAAGAAGATGGATATGCAGTCAGCAGTGAATCTACATCGTTCCCAAATCTCGACTATCGTCTTCTCAGGGATGTCGGTCCCGGCGAAATTGTCGAATTGAAACCTGACGGTATCCGACAACTCCGCGAGCCAAATAAGGAAATGCAGATTTGCTCCTTTATGTGGGTTTACTACGGTTTCCCAACATCCACCTACGAAAACCGCAACGTAGAAGAAGTACGCTTCAAATCAGGTTATGCCCTTGGCCTGCAAGATCAAGAGACAGAGATCGACTGCGTAGCTGGTATTCCTGACTCAGGTGTAGGTATGGCTCTTGGTTATGCAGCCGGTCATGGCACTCCTTACCAACGTTGCATCTCAAAATACACCCCCACTTGGCCACGCAGTTTTACACCGTCTGATCAGTCGATGCGCTCCTTCATCGCCAAGATGAAACTTGTCCCCAACGAGGCTATGCTAAAAGGGAAACGTGCCCTCTTCTGCGACGACTCAATAGTCAGAGGAACACAACTCAACGACAACGTCAAAGTGCTTTTCGACTGTGGAGCAAAAGAAGTCCACATGCGAATAGCATGTCCTCCCCTAATCTATGGATGCCGTTTCCTGAACTTCACCTCTTCCAAATCTGAGATGGAACTACTTACCCGTCGTATCATAGAAGAACTTGAAGGCGATCCCAACGCCCATCTCGAAGAATACGCAAAGACAGGTAGCTGTCGTTACTGCAAGATGGTAGAAAAAATGCGCGAACGTTATGGTCTGACATCCCTCAAATTCAATACGCTCGAAAATCTAATTGAGGCAATAGGTCTTCCTAAAGACCAAGTCTGCACCCACTGCTTCGACGGCACATCTCACTTCTGACCCGCAAGTTATTTCCAATATATAAGCTACATTAAATATTTTGTGGAGCTTATTTAAGTGAAGATTTATAAGTTGAGCTTGTGAAAGTTGAGTCATTGACTCAACTTTCACAAGCTCAAAAATTATTGAATATATGGTGATTTATTATTTCATAATCTCTGATGAGGGGATGCAGGGAATACCCATATTCTGCATATCGAATATGTTGGCTTTAGCAACCTCTTCGGAAGCAGCAGAACAACAATCGGTCACCACCGTCGTATTATAATCCAGTCCCATTGAGTCTACAGCTGTGGAACGTACGCAATTCGGATATTGGGTGCCTGTGAGATAGACATTCTTGACACCAAGACCTCTTAAAATAATGTCAAGGTCTGTTCCAAAGAAAGCGCTGAAACGCTGTTTGGTCACTTTTATATCTCCTTTTTGAGGAGCAATCTCATCAGGGATAGCGGCTCCTTTTGTGCCCTCAATGCAGAAAGGTTTACCCTCCTCAAAGAAATGGCGACGGAAAAGTTCGGCATCTATGCCGGATATTCTATGTATTCTGTATATGTAAATTACGGCCCAATCGTTTGCCCTACCATAATCAAGGAATTTCTTGATAGCAGGAAGTGTTTCATAAGCACCAGCTACCTGATGAGGGGCACCGGGAAGGACGAAATCGTTTTCCATATCGATCACGAGGATCGCATTTTCGGCATGCGTTAGCATACCGTCAATCTTGTTGCTTTCAGTATTCATTTTGATAAAATATTTTGTACAATATTAAAACGAGTGGCTGCAAGATAAGTTCATTTCGCCTTACGGA
>CAZWJO010000047.1:0-21851 GCA_964634905.1 uncultured Sangeribacter sp. | reverse complement strand
TTTTTGACAATGAGCGAGTCCTTACCGGTCGCCGGATTGGGAGGATATCGTATTTTCAACTAAATTAGGTAAGAACCCAATTTATCAAGATAAGGGATAAAGCCAACTCCGACATCGTATCTTTGCAGAAAAAATTAAATTTACATGAACATCACAGACATCATCACCCTCGTAGGAACCGTCGGCGGAATCCAAAGCATCGTCGAAATCGGAAAATGGTGGCAATCCAGAAAACTCAACCGCCGCAAAGAAGAAGCAGGCGTGACTGCCACCGAAAACCAAGTCAGCCGTTCTCAAATCGACTGGCTCGAAAAGCGACTCGCTGAGCGAGACGCAAAAATCGATGCCATTTACGCCGAACTTCGCAAAGAGCAAACTCTCCGCATCACCGAAATCCACCAACGCCACGAAGCCGAACTCCGTCTCGCTGAATCCGAAGCCCACAAATGCCTAATCCGAGGCTGCCCCCAACGCCAACCCCCAAGCGAATATTAACAACGTAAGAAAGCATGCTCCGCATGCGTCCCAGAAAATCAAAAGGTAACTTGGAATCGGCTTTCCAATTGCAAATTAAGTAAGAAAGCATGCTCCGCATGCGTCCCACGAAGTCAAAAACTAACTTTCAAAAATCTAATTATGAAATCATTAACAATCCTCCCCACACTGCTCCTCTTACTACTCTCCTGCAAATCACACAAAACCATCACAGATTCCACCTACACCGCCTCCGACACCCTCTCCTCCCAAACCACCCTCCAACTCCATTCTCACACAGAAATCCAAACTGCAGAATCAATCTCCTCCCGCCAATCTCACGACCATATAGAATTCCAAGACCAAAACGGAGAAATCCAAATCCATCCCGACGGCAAAATCTCCATCAAAGGCCTTAAATCCGCCGATCTATTAGGTCACACTTACTATAAGCATTCTAAAGAAATTATTAATAGCAAAGACAGTTTAGCTGTTCAGTCCAGTATGGAGTCTGTAAGTTCAGTCTCTGCCATTTCTGCTTCAGAAATTGTCAATTCCAATAATAATTCTCTGAGACTAAAAATTATATTGATACTTCTACTCACCTTAATTCTAACTGCATTATGGCACAAATCGAAAAAATGATCCCTTTCCTAATCTTCTGGGAAACCAGTATAAAAGATCCCTACCTCAGCAATGAATCCCTATTCAATAAAGCAAAACAAAAAGGCATAACCAACGACCCCGACGACAGGGGAGGGGCAACCATGGTTGGAATCACCATCAATACCTACCGCGACTACTGCTCCCGCAAAAAACAACCGGTCCCAAATGAAGCCCAACTCTCTCAACTATCATATTCAGAATGGCTCGACATCCTCAAGACAATGTTCTGGGATCGTTGGCAAGCCGACTTTATCCCTGACCAGAGAGTAGCAGAAATGCTCGTAGACTGGGTCTGGACCAGTGGAAGCTACGGCATAACAATCCCTCAGAAACTCCTCGGTGTAAAACCCGACGGTATTGTAGGCCCAAAGACACTCAATGCCGTCAATTCCAGCAATCCGGAAACCCTCTTCCAATCCCTCCGTCAAGCAAGAGTCTCCTACATCGACAGCATCTGCCAATCCCGCTCCGCAAACCGCAAATTCCGAACCGGCTGGCTCCGCCGCATCAATTCCCTCTAAATTTTTTTATTTGATTTGCATATCTCCGTGTGTCCTCTGTGTGCGTTTTTTTTACATTTGAATGATTACCACCTATAACAATCAATTTTCATTTACGAAAATCAAATTATTAATTTGGATAGGCGCTAATTTTTTTGTAACTTTGGATTTTGAAAAGAAAGAAGGACAGTTATGGCAGCAGAAATCAAATATCCGGTCGGAATACAAAGTTTCTCCGAGATTATTACCAGGGGTTATGTGTATGTAGACAAGACTATGTATGTCAGAAAGATGATAGATTCTGGTAAATACTATTTCCTGAGCCGACCACGTCGTTTCGGCAAAAGTCTTTTCCTCACGACCCTTGAAGCATACTTCGAGGGGCGTCGCGAACTCTTCAAAGGTCTTGCAATCGATACTGATGAAGTAGATTGGACTCCTCGACCCATAATCAAGTTTTCCTTCAACGCAATTCGTCCAAATGAAAAAGAGAATCTTGATAAATATCTCGATGCCACTCTATCGGATTACGAAAGAGAATTTGAAGTGAAATACATTGTAGGGGATCTCACTGATAGATTTGCTGCAATAATTAGACAAGCAAATGAAAAAACAGGGCGCCAAGTGGCAATCCTTGTTGATGAATACGACGCTCTTCTCCTTTCAACCCTCGAACCGGAGAAAGAGGAGCTGAACTCCTACTACCGCCAGACATTGAAATCTCTTTTTTCCGTACTCAAAAACGAGGATCAGAACATTTATTTTGTCTTTATCACAGGTATTTCAAGATTCAGCCAAACGAGTCTTTTCAGCGGCGCCAACCATCTTGAAGATATCTCACTTCTTAACGATTACGGTGCCATCTGTGGCATTACAGAAGAGGAGCTTCACGAAAACTTCAAGGTGGGAATAGAAAATTTTGCCGAAGAAGAGGATATTGACTTCGATGAAATGCTTGCAGAACTGAAGAATGACTATGACGGCTACCATTTTTCCAGAAAATGTCCTGACATATACAATCCCTTCAGTATATTAAGAGCTTTAAAATCTAAACAAATCGATAATTACTGGTTTCAGGCAGGCACACCTGCATTTCTCATCGGTGTCATGAAAAGAGATGGTTTTTATATGCCATCCCTCGACTGTCTGGAGACGGCAGAAAGCACTCTTACCGCCAAAGAATCCTATCTACATAATCCCGTTTCGCTCCTCTACGCAAGCGGATTCGTGACCATAAAATCATACTCAAAGGAAAGAAAGTCTTACAAACTCGGTCTCCCCAACATGGAGGTGGCTACTGCATTCACACATGCCATCATCCCTATTTATTGTGGAATACGAGATGACATATCTGATGCCATCTTCCTCAAAGTGAGGAATACAATCATAGATGGTAAGCCCGAGCTATTCATGGAAGAGCTAAAATCTTTCCTCCAAGGTAACCCTTACGGTCTGACCGAACTCGACAAAAGAGAGAAGTATTTCCAAAGCTGTCTATATCTGATGCTTCGAGCACTTGGCTTCCAACCATACGCTGAACTTCAGACCTGCAATGCCCGAATGGACATGATGATCCAGACGTCCCGCTTCATCTATATCTTCGAATTGAAAACCAATGGCACCGCACAAGAAGCCATGGACCAAATCAACGAAAAAGGCTACCACATCCCCTTCCTAAACTCCGGAAAGCGAATCATCAAAATAGCCGCCAACTACTCCTCGGCCACCAACAACCTCGACTCCTGGCTAATAGAAAAATAAAAAGCCCCGGCTGGGATGATGCCGGGGCAAGAGATAAACTATTAAACAATTAAACAATTATGTTTCGCAAGTTCTTTCTCATTGATGTGCAAATTCTTAGCGCAGACACTGCGCTGATTCTCTGCGTTCTCCGGGCGATGCGAAGCAGCCCGAAATCATGGCGAGCTTGCCAAAACCGTGACGCGAAGCTTAGTAAAACGTACCACGCAAAACGCAAAACGTATAATCTCTGCGCCTCTGCGGCCTCTGCGTGAGATTAAAGAGCTTGCTAAAGTTGAATTAAACAATTAAACCAAAATGAACAAAATTATATATCTTGCAGGCGGCTGCTTCTGGGGCACTGCCCATCTCTTCTCCCTCGTCCCAGGCGTATCACAGGCTGAAGCTGGTTATGCCAACTCAATTGTAGCAAATCCCACATATAAAGAGGTCTGCACCGGCAAAACCCATGCAGCAGAGACTGTCAAGGTTGTCTACGACCCCGACATCAACAGCCTCTCCTCCCTTATCAGACTATATTTCAAAAGCATCGACCCCCTTTCCCTAAATAAACAAGGAGGTGACGTAGGCACTCAATACCGAACAGGTATCTACTACACCGACCCTGCCGATGCCCCGGTGATCGAGGCCGAGCTCGCCACTCTCGCCCGTCGTCACAAACAACCGTTGGCGATTGAATTCGGTCCCCTCGAAAATTTCTATCCGGCAGAAGAATACCATCAGGATTACCTTTATAAGAATCCCAACGGCTATTGCCATGTAGACCCTTCTCTTTTCAAAGAGGCAAAAAACCTACATTCTTTCACAGAAAAGAGCACATCAGAAACCCGCGAACAGCTCCGTAAACGTCTTACACCTCTCCAGTGGGAAGTGACTCAAAATGCAGCCACTGAGCGTCCGTTCGTTAACGAATACGACCATGAATTCCGTCCCGGCATCTATGTTGACATAGTTGATGGAGAGCCACTTTTCGTCTCAAGTGAAAAATATGATTCAGGTTGCGGTTGGCCGGCATTCTCTCGCCCCATTGACGATTCTTTAATTTCCGAACATCTTGATACCTCCTATGGTCGCATCCGTACTGAAGTCCGCTCCTCTAAATCCGGTTCTCACCTCGGCCATGTCTTTCCCGACGGCCCGAAAGACAAAGGAGGTCTCCGCTACTGCATCAACTCCGCCTCCCTTCGCTTCATCCCCCTCGAAGAAATGGAAAAAGAAGGCTACGCCGATCTGATCCCCCTTGTTAAGTAATTGTAATTCAAGTTTCTCAGGTTAATTTTTAATTGAAATTTAATTGATTAAAATGATATTTAAGAGGATATAATGGCTGATTTGATGTTATCTTAAGTCACATCATAACATTCTTAACCTCATTAACCCTACTAACCTTCAACTTGAGCTTGCGAAAGTTGAATTAAAGATAAGATTTCTGAACTTTTATTGAAGGATTGTTGTGTATATAATATATATATTATATCTTTGCATCTAAAAATTATAGGACTATGGCAACAGCATTAAATCTTAAACGAAAGAATATTGATCTTCCTGTCGATACAATTCAAAAACTTTCCATTATGGCAGTAGCGCAAGGAAAGAGTCTGAAGAAATTCATTGAAACAATTCTTATAACAAAGGCAAACTCTTTATCTATTGAAGTTAGTGAAAATCCATCTCCTTCAGAAGACCCTTGGTTTAACGATCCTGAAAACATGGCGTCTGTGGAAAGAGGCATTCAGGAGATGAAGGCCGGAAAAGGACATGCTTATTCAATGGATGAGATACGGACAATGTTAGGAGTATGATCTACGAATTAATTCTTCAGCCAGAGGCTGAAAAGCATTTGTTAGAATGGAAGAAATCCGGACAGAAGAAAATTCTAAAAAAGATTCTTGATTTATTCTCAGAACTTCGAGTACATCCAACCACAGGAACTGGACAAGTTGAACAACTTAGAGGTAATTTGTCTGGTTTTTGGAGTCGAAGAATTGACAAAGGTTCAAGAATGATTTACACGATAGAGGATGATAAGGTGATCGTCACTGTCGTTTCCTTAAGAGGTCATTACGGAGACAAATAAATACCAAAACCAATCATGAAACTGACATTCATTAAACTTTTAGCTTTCATTGCAATTTTCGGAGTAAGCCCTCATTTCGTAGCGGCTGCAAAATCCGTCTCCGGCCTCAACGCCAAAGACTTCAAGAAATATTGGGTCGTCGAGTCGGAAGGTCCCTGCAAAGTGACTTTCAAAGGCGACACTGCAGAATTCGTAGCTCATAAAGGACTCAGCGTCTGGCGTAAAGACAAGATGAGCGGACGAACTATCATCGAATATGATGCACAAGTGGTAACCGATGGTCCCGATGATCGTCTCAGCGACCTCAACTGCTTCTGGATGGCTTCTGACCCAAATGCCCCGGACCCTTTTAAGAATTTAAATAAGAGGGGAGGCAAATTCGTTAATTCATACGCACTTCAACTATATTACCTTGGATATGGCGGCAACCATAACTCCACGACTCGTTTCCGCCGCTATACAGGCGATGAGAGGGGAGTGGAAGATGAAGTTTATCGTCCCGCTGTCATTAAAGAATACACTGATGCCGACCATCTACTCAAACCAGGTAAATGGTATCATATCAAGATTACTCACGACGGTCTCCGTACACAATACTTCATCGACGGCGAACGGATCGTAGACTTCCGCGACCCGGCACCTCTCACAGAAGGATGGTTTGCTTTCCGGACAACACTGAGCCGCACCAGACTGACCAACTTCTCCTATTCCTGTGAACCCCTTCAAGAAACCGATGTGCCTCTCGCATGGGTAGGGGAAGCTCCGAAATCTGATGTCCCGGTGACTTTCGGTGTCCCATTCGATTCAGGTATAGTTTTCAAATCTACTCCTCTTACTATAGCGTCCTCCTCAAAAGCTATCCCAACCGAAAGTTGGCCATTGGCATTTTGGCCTGATGGTTCTGTGAAATGGGCTGCCGTATCAGGTACTGTACCTGCAGGATTAGAAAATCTTACCGTCAGAATCGGATACCCATCAAAAAAGTCATCAAATAAGGATAAGAAGCAAATGCTTGCACAAGATGATGGCAAGCAAATCGTTGTGAATGCCGGTAACTCCAAAGTCTATATCCCAAAAGTTACTTCTTCAGACCAAGTAATAGATAATATCATAGATTCCATTGTGACTGAAGGTGTAAAAACTGCTATAGATGGTCGCCTTGTTGGGTCAGTAAAAAACTCCCCTAATTCAGGCTCTGTCAAATCTACCGACATGAAAAGCCGTCTCCTTTATTCGGGAATAGAACGTAATGGCGCCGAACGAGCCGTCGTATATCTTAAAGGAGTCCATCGTTCAGAAGATGGGCGCGAATGGCTTCCATGGACTATCCGTCTTACAGCTTTCGGCACAAGTCCCGAAATCAAAATGACCCATTCTTTCATCTTCGACGGAGACCAAGACCGGGATTTCATTTCATCCATCGGAATAGCCTTGGATGTCCCGATGCGTGAACGCACCTATAACCGACATGTTGCATTCTCAACGGCAAATGATGGAGTTTGGAGCGAACCCGTACAACCCCTCGTAGGGCGCCGAGTACTCCGCAATCCGACTTCAGGTCAGTTCACCCCTTCCGTGCAAGAAATGCAAATGAGAGGAGAAAAAGTATTCGACTATGATGAATTTGACGAAGCTGGACAGAAGCTCATCGACGAGTGGGCTGAATGGGATGGTTTCCGTATCTCTCAAAATGGTCCTGACGGATTTACCATCCGTAAGAAGGCTACTCCTGACTCTCCATGGATTGGAACTTTCGGTGGGCATCGAGCTCAAGGTTCTGTCTATGCCGGTGACGTTACAGGTGGTCTGACAGTTTCAATGAAAGATTTCTGGCAGTCATATCCATCAGGACTGGAAGTTTCCGGTGCTCGAACCCCAACAGCAACAGTGACAGCTTGGCTCTGGAATCCGGATGCTGAACCTATGGATCTCCGTCACTACGATGACCGTCCTCATGGTCTCAACTCCAGTTATGAAGATGTACAAGAAGGAATGAGCACTCCTTACGGTATCGCCCGCACATCAAGTATTACTATCTGTCCTGACACCGGATATAAAGGCAAAGCGAATTTCGCAGCAAAGGCAGCCGCTGCCGGACTTGAAAGTGTTCTTCTCCCGACACCCGATTATCTTCACCGCCATAAGGCGTTCGGTATCTGGAGTCTTCCCGACCGAACGACCCCAGCCCGCTCCGAAGTTGAGGACCGACTGGATGACTATGTTGAATTTTATAAGGATGCTATAGAGGAAAACCGTTGGTATGGTTTTTGGAACTACGGCGACGTGATGCATGCCTACGACCCTATCCGTCATACTTGGCGATACGACGTAGGTGGTTATGCCTGGGACAACACCGAACTCGGGAGCAACCTCTGGCTCTGGTATCAGTTTCTCCGAACAGCCGATCCCGAACTTTGGCGTATGGCTACAGCCATGACCCGTCACGCATCCGAAGTTGACGTATATCATATCGGACCTAATGCCGGACTCGGTAGCCGTCACAACGTGAGCCATTGGGGTTGTGGTGCAAAGGAAGCGCGTATAAGTCAAGCCGGTTTTAATCGCATCATGTATTATCTCACTGCCGACGAACGTCTTGGCGACCTCATGAGCAATGTGACTGATTCCGACCAAAAACTCTATACCCTCGACCCCATGCGGCTTGCCCAACCGCGTGAGCAGTATCCCTGCACGGCGCCTGCCCGTCTTCGATTCGGACCAGACTGGCTTGCATACTCCGGAAACTGGATGACGGAGTGGGAGAGAACTGAGAATACCGCTTATCGCGATAAGATACTGGCTGGAATGCAGAGCATCTGCGCCCTTCCGAGCCGTCTTTTCACCGGACCTCTTGCATTAGGCTATGACCCTGCTACCGGAATCATAACTTCTGAGTGCGACTCCACTCTCCAAACCACCAACCACCTTATGACTATCATGGGAGGCTTCGAGCTAAACAACGAGTTGATGGAACTCATTCCAGATAAGGACTGGGAAAACGCTTGGCTTGAACACGCCACTCATTACAAACAGAAGGCCCGTGAAATCCTACGTAATAAATTCCGTGTCTCTCGTCTTCAGGCTTATTCCGCTTGGAAAAATGGTGACAAAGAGAAGGCTAACGAGGCTTGGCACGACCTTTTGACAACTGCGGAACATACTGAAGCCCCACGTATGTCCGTTAGTTTGATAGAGGGGAGTGAAGTTCCATCTCCTATGCACGAGGCATCACCCATAAGCACCAACGACGCTGCCCTCTGGAGCCTCGACGCAATCTACATGCAGGAAGTGATCCCCCAAGACTAAATTTCGAATGATATAGGCTTTAAAGCCCTTAAGGCCATTAAAGCCATTAAAGCCCTTACGAAAAACAATGATAAAAGCATTCATAGGCGGTCTCGGCCTTTCCGAGATATTAGTGATAGCCCTCGTAGTACTTCTATTCTTTGGTGGAAAGAAAATCCCTGAGCTCATGAAAGGTCTTGGAAAAGGTGTTCGTTCCTTCAAGGATGGAATGAAGGAAGTACAGTCGGGCCTTGATGACGATGACAAGGAACCCGTAAAGAAGGAAGACGTGAAGTCTAATTAACCGTTCTAACCTCATTATTGTAGGGACGCACGGCTCGTGCGTCCGCCTCAATAAATTTGTATATTAATGTTTGCCGACGCACGAGCCGTGCGTCCCTACGTTCAATATAAATTATTAAAATAATATGGCGAATGAAAAATCGTCAAAAAACCTCAAAGATGATTCCGGACAAACATTCTGGGATCATCTCGACGTGCTGCGGGGAGTACTTCTTCGGGTGCTTGTCGTAGTGCTGTTGCTTACTATTGTTGCTTTCATACTTAAAGATGAGGTCTTCGGCATAGTGTTGGCACCGAAATCCCCCGATTTTGTGCTTTATCGTTGGCTTTCGCTCCTTTCGTCTAAATTGGGTTACAATATTGTCGATAACTTTGATGTTAAGTTAATTAATACCGGGCTTGCGCAGCAATTTATGATTCACATGAAGACTGCTTTCTGTGTAGCCCTTATTGTCGCATCCCCTTATATCCTCCATGAGCTGTTCGGGTTCGTGCGTCCGGCCTTATATGCCAATGAAAGGAAATATTCTGTCCGTCTTCTCGTAAGTGGTTACATTATGTTTCTAATAGGGGTTGCTTTAAGCTATTTCGTCATATTCCCCCTTACATTCCGTTTCCTGGGTACATATCAGGTTTCTTCAGAAGTGACCAACCTTATATCGCTCGAATCATACATGAGCGTTTTGATAATGCTCTGTCTCTTCATGGGCATAATGTGTGAGCTTCCGGTGCTTTCGTATATAGCGACGAAAGCCGGAATCATCGATTCCGGCTTCCTGAAGCGTTACAGGCGTCATGCGATATTGGTCATTCTGATAGTCTGCGCAATCATCACACCGACATCCGATGCCTTCACATTGCTCATCGTGTCTCTCCCCATCTGGCTCCTCTACGAAGCCTCCATCCTCATTTCAAACCGAGCTTAGTATTAGACAGGAGTACAGTGGAAACAGTAGATTAATGTCCTACTGTATCTCCTGTCCTCCTGTCTAAAAAAAACAAACGACCCTCCTGTATCCCCTGTCCTCCTGTCAAAAATCACTTGCTCGCTTCTTCCTTAATCTTAGTCAAAGCCTCGATAGGAGTGTACGTATTACGTGGCGTCGGATTGAACGTGATTGTCACCGTGTCGCCGCTAACGACATAATTCACATACATATTAGTGCTGTCATTGCCTACTACGACTGGAATCCCTGTCTTATCAGTTGCTGTGTAAACACTGTCGTTCTTCTGGAAAGGCTTGTCCAGCATAAGGATATGCTTGATCTTGGTACGGTTGCCATTTTCATATACAAACACTGCTGATTGCTCCGGGCTAAGAGCATAAATGATTCGGCCGTCGTATGAACCCTTGCGGCTATCCTTTCCCTTGATATCATAATATGTAGCCTCATATAGGCCGCTTTCTACCGGTTGTTCTGAATAGAACGCTTCATTGGCTGTTTCAGCTTCAGCCTCTGATTCTTTCTCTTTGTTTGCATTGCCTCCGCAAGATGCCATCACAAAGGCAAGTCCGCAGAGACCTAAAAATTTAAATGTTTTCATGTCTTTTAATTTAAGTTTATTCTCACATAGTTATAACATTCTATATCTATCAAAAGTTATAATTAACACGAATTAGGCTGAGAATAACCCATCGATCCCGGAGGGGTCAGACTTTTATATTGTTTGAAACTTTTGACCGCCCTATGTGTTATTAATGTAAAGGAGGATTTTATGATGGAGTGGGGGAGTTCTCTCCGGTATTGTTTAACCACCTTTAAATCTCATTGACTATGGACGTTAAGATCAAAGCAATTCACTTCGACATCAGTGACAAACTTGAAGCCTTCACCAACAAGAAAATCGATAAACTCGTCCGCAGGTTTGATGCCATTGGCGGCGTAAACGTCAACTATACCCTTGTAAAGCCGGAAACTAACAACAACAAGGAAGCCGGTGTTGAATTAATCATCCCCGGCGCAGCATCCATCTTCGCTTCTAAGACCGCCGACACTTTCGAAGAAGCACTCGACCTCGCTCTCGTAGCCCTCGAAAACCGTCTCGAACGCAACAAAGAAAAGAAGTGAATTTCTTAAATCTCGCTGACTCTAACAGCCCTTTTATGGCTGAACTTGAAGCAGCCGCTTCTAAGGTAATTAGAAGTGGCTGTTATCTTCATGGCCCCGAGACAGAAGCTTTTGAAAAGGAACTGGCTGAGCAATGTGGTGTGAAATACGCAATTGGAGTCAGCAACGGCCTGGATGCCCTGCGTCTCATCCTCCGAAGTTATATCGAACTCGGTCGACTTCATAAGGGGGATGTCGTCATGGTAGCTGCCAACACATTCATTGCCACCGTCCTCCCTATCACAGAATTTGGACTCCTTCCCTTGTTCGTAGAGCCCGATTCCGACACGATGAATTTCAGTTGGTGTGAGGCCCTACGTATTATTGAAGAAAACGACGGATCCGAGTATCCTCTCAATATCCGATGTGCGATGATCACCCATCTCTATGGCACTCCCTGCTGGGATCTCAATGCCGCAAATGAGCTTCGTCGTCGTGGAATCTACATAGTGGAAGACAACGCCCAGGCGATTGGTGCTCAGGCTGCCGAAAATGGTTTCAACGAAGTCCGATTTACAGGCAATCTTGCCGATGCTTCCGCGATCAGTTTCTATCCTACGAAAAATGTTGGTGCCCTCGGCGATGCTGGTGCTGTGCTGACCAATGACGCAGATCTGGCCGTTACAGTGAAGGCCTTGGCAAACTATGGGACGGATCGTCGCTACCATAACCTCTATGCCGGCTACAACTGTCGTCTTGACGAACTGCAGGCTGCGATGCTCCGCATAAAACTCCGCAATCTGCCGGATGAGATAGAGCGTCGAAATAAGACGGCTTCTATCTATTCCAATGAGATAAAAAATGAATTGGTTAAGACTCCGAAGATATTTCCTGATATGGTGCAGGTGTGGCATCAGTATGTGATTGCTGTTCCTCCTGAGATTCGCGATAAAATGCGGGAATATCTCGACGAAAACGGTATTCAGACCGATATCCATTACCCGGTCCCTCCGTATCTCCAACCTTGCTACATAGAGGAATATGGACCCAAGGCAGAAACTAAAGCAGCTGTTATGGCAAAGAGCATCATAAGTCTTCCGATTGCTAATATAAGCGATAAGGAAGCAATTGAAATTGCCCATCTTATTAATGATTTTAAAATATGACGGACAATAAGAATAAGAAGAAAGCCTCCTCGGCTAAAGGAAAAGAAAAGCAATCAAAACGCCTCGCCATTTTGATAGCAATTGTGGCGGCAATTGCCATAGTCGTTTTTGCCGTGATGTATTTCATCCTGTCGGGCATGGCTCCTTCAAGCGCAATTGTCAGGATTCCTGCTGGAGCCTCCAAGACGCAACTCCAAGACTCCATTTCAAAATATCTTGGCGACGGATATGCTAAGAAAGTTACCCGTCTTGTCAGTCTACGTGGTACTGACCTCAATTCTCGTCATGGTGCCTACCTCATTGAGGCTGGAATGAGTCCGTTTAATGCTATGCGCCGTCTTACCAGCGGTCCGCAACAACCCCTTACCATTACAATCAATGGCTTCCGTCTTCTTCCCGTTCTCGAAGAGAAAGTGGCGGCTCGCTTTGATTTTACTAAAGATTCAATATCCGAAGTACTCTCCGACCCGGCATTGCTTAAAGAATATGGGTTGACTCCCGAAAAGGCTCTCGCTCTCTTTATAAATGATTCCTATGAATTTTATTGGGATGCTTCCCCTGAAGATGTTGTCAAGAAAATAGGTGAACACTATAATGATGTGTGGACCTCAGAAAGGAAAGCGAAAGCTAAGGCTTTGGGAATGACCCCAGCCGATATAGTGATTCTCGCTTCCATTGTGGATGAAGAGTCAAACAAGCTCGATGAGAAGGGTACGATTGGGCGGCTTTACATCAATCGTCTGAACCGTGGTATGAAGTTGGAAGCAGATCCAACAGTCCGCTATGCCGGAGGCGACTTTACGATAAAGAGAATCATAAAACCCCGTGAGGTGCCGGGCGCTTATAACACTTATCTGCATCACGGATTGCCCCCGGGTCCTATACGCACAACCTCCGTAGAAACCATCGACGCTATCCTGAACAGCAGTCCTCACAACTATATATTTATGTGTGCTAAAGAAGATTTCTCAGGCTATCACAACTTTGCTTCAACATATCCCGAGCATCAGGCAAATGCGAGGAGATATAAACGGGAACTCGACCGTCGGGGTATCCATTGACAATAGAAATAACTAATGTTCACACTACAGGCAGAAAGTCCATGCTATACACACTTCTTAATCTTAAACTACGATATTTACTTGTCAGCGCTGCGATAGCGATGTCTGTTGCCGTGTCGCATGGAGAAAGATTGCCCGATGTGCTTCGTTGGCATCCCATTGATAACCCTAATATCCAAGAAGTTCCGGAGGTAGATTCGATTATTCCTATAGCTCCTGAACTTTCACATTGGAACATCACTTCCGATTCAGTTCCGGAAGATACCAATCGGAATTGGTGGTATCTATTCAAAAAAGGAGAGCTCAGTATGTCAGACCCTACAGTACAATGGCCGAAATTCCTCGGTTTCTGTGTGAAAGTCTACAACTGGGGCGACCGGGTGTTTAGCTCCACCGATCATGAATATGTCGTAGGAACTGGAAAAAAATGGCGAGCAAGGCTCATCAACGACAACTGGAATGACGCATATTATCTTCATTTTACAAATAAATTTCGTTCACTGATGAGCGCAAATGTTCATGCTCTTGCTGGTGCATCCTTGCAGTATATGGCTGTCAGCTATACATATTCTCTCGACATTACGCACATGGTCAACGGAGGTCCCATCAATTATAAAAAGCAGGAGTTCGGGTTTAACTGTGCCAGATTCAGCATCGACGGTTATTACTACTCAAATGGTGGAGGTTCCTACATACGTACATTTGGCAATTACAACAATCATAAACCTGTACGAATCCCTTTTGATGGCATTTCAAAGACTTCTTTTGGACTTGACGGCTATTATTTTTTCAACGGCTATAAATATTCACAAGGTGCAGCCTACAACTTCTCGAAGTTTCAGTTAAAAAGCCAAGGTTGCTTCATGGCGGGAATTGCTTATTGCAATCAGAATATAGCTCTTGATTTTACTAAGCTTCCTGAAGAATTGAAACCCTTCATGTCTTTTGACAGAGAAAAATACCGTTTTCACTACAACGACTACAATCTTCTTTTTGGCTACGGATATAATTGCGTGATGGGATCTCATTGGCTTTATAATATTACGGTTATCCCTGGTTTGGGTTTCAACCATTGCTATGAGGATTCATACGATGGAAGTGCTAAACTGCTCTCTATCTCCGGTAGAGCCATGACATCTTTTACCTACAACAACGGCAATTGGTTTGCAGGCTTGCAAGCGAAGGTGAGGGGAAACTGGTACCGTTCCACAAGCACCTCACTCTTCAACACAGTCCAAAGTGTAGTCCTCTCCGGAGGTATCCGCTTCTAATCCATCCCGAGATAATAGATAAATCAGGATGAATCTAGATACATCAAGATAAATCAAGATGAATCGACCTCAATTCTCAATTCAAAATTCAAAATTCAAATCTTGCTAAAAAATTTCATAGAATATATAGAGCTCGAGCTCAATAGGAGCCATCTTACTTCTGAAGCCTACGAACGCGACCTTAAAGAAATGGCTGCATTCTTGGGCAAAGATGATGATTTGTCTGACCCTGCCGACATCTCCACCGCCGACATCCGGGCCTGGATTGCTTCGATGTCGCGGGAAGGTCTTTCCCCACGTAGCCTACGCCGTAAGACTCAGGCTGCCCGTGCATTCTTCCGTTGGCTTCAAAAGCAGGGAGCTATTCCCAAAAATCCCGCCACTGAAGTGCAACTTGCCAAAATCGGCAGAAAACTCCCTGAATTTGTCCGTGAACAGGAAATGGAGGAAATCCTCGACAATCCCATTAATGGGGGAGACCCTGCATTAAATATGCGCAATAAACTCATAGTCAATATCCTATATTCATGTGGAATACGTCGCGACGAACTCGCAAAGATAACTGACGCCGACATTGATTTCCATCAGAAGGAAATCCGTGTCCACGGTAAGCGCGATAAGACACGCATCATCCCGGTTGCTGACGAACTCCTTGCCGAAATAAAGGAGTGGCAGACTGTCCGTGACGGTCTATATTCATTCACAACTCCAGCCCCCTTGATATGCTCAAAACGAGGGAAACTAACAGGAAGGGCAATCTATGACATTGTCCACAAAATCCTTATGTCGACTGGAGCAACCCACAAGAGTCCCCACTCTCTACGCCATACATTCGCCACCTCCCTCCTCAACAACGGAGCCGAAATCAACTCCGTCAAGGAACTCCTCGGTCATGCATCCCTCCAATCAACCCAAATCTACACCCACCTCACCTTCTCCGACATGAAGAAAGCCTACGACTCAGCCCATCCACGAGCTAAAAATTGATAGTGTCTGCAAGAATCTTAGAAAACTTCACTGCGCCAATGTCCGACAAATGGTCCGGATCGTAAAAGTCAGACTCCGTGAAACGCTTGTCTCTTAGAAAGTCATAATATGCAACCCCAAATTTCCCCTTGATTTCCTCTATACCTTCTTCCATTTCTGCAAGTTGCTCCCTATCAAGAGCCTCAATATAAGAAGTCCAAGCTGGGGTGGTGATGAAGATTATTTCAATTCCTCTGGCTTTCGCCAACCTCAGAAGCTTCTCCTGCGTATCCATCACCTCATGATATCGTCCCGGAGTTTTCGACGTGTGTTTTTCAGCTCTTCCTTTCCCTTTCTCTTTCCATCCCGGATCTCGATTAGTCAGATCAAACCCTAATCCGAATCCTAATGAATCGCATCGGTTAGAAGGTGTTGTCATAATCAAATTTTTTAATTTCCCTTTATAGGAGTCAAAATCTGTTATCTCTAGATTATATACGGAAAAGTCAGAATGTAAAGGGAGTCCCATGTGTATCTTATATCTTGTTGCGAGCATCCATTCATCCCCCTTTTCAAGCGAAGGATCTCTATATGTGAAATAAGAAATAGGCACTATCAATTGCCTAAGATTTGGCATCTTGGGGAGATAATGTTCAAGCAAAGCCAAATCATATTCCGGGGTTTGCGATATGTTCGCAAGGTTGAATGTGCTGTCGCCGAATTCTTCAGGTAGGATTCCATAGTATGTGTGCGACGACCCTAACACCAGTGTCTTCACCCTCTCACCATGCTTCATCATCCAGTCATTTTTTTGCGAATATGAAGTTGGCAAAGAGCGGGCAGTCAATTCTCCAATTGCAAGTATTGCTATTATTATGGAGGAAAAGATCAATATGTTGCGTAAAAATTTTTTCATAGTCTGCGTTTCAGAATCTGAAGTAAATGAACTCCTGCGGTGAACCCGCAAAGAAGAGACAAATCAAGAAAATTGCAACGTAGCTCCCCCATCTTACCACACTGTTTTTCCAGATACCCTTATGTGGAAATGCAAGCGGATTTTCATTAAATCTCGTAGTCCATTCGATAAGGACAAGAGCCAAGCACCATAGCAACGGCGTTTTTCCGATGATTTGACTTGCAGGAGAATAATGGCTAAACATTGCTGCTATATACTTGAGCGCATGCGTTGTGGTGTCTGCGCGGAATATCACCCACCCTACCATGACTAAGAAAAATGTCATACCCATCCAAAAAGCTTCTCGAAGGAATGGGTATCGGCTCGATTGGTTGTCATAATTGTGCCATCCCAATTTCCTGAAGAATTTTGCCGGTATGTGAAGCAATGCATGATAAGCTCCCCAAGCTACGTACGTGAAGTTGGCACCATGCCATAGTCCGCTGACAAGGAAGACGATAAACATGTTTCTGATGGTCTTCTTTTCCCCTTTTCGGTTTCCTCCCAATGGGATGTAGAGATAGTCGCGAAACCATGATGTAAGCGATATATGCCATCTTTTCCAAAATTCCACTATGTCACGTGAAAAATATGGAAGATTGAAGTTCTTCATCAAGTCTATCCCAAACAGTCGCGATGTCCCGATGGCAATGTCGGAATATCCCGAGAAATCCCCATATATCTGGAATGAAAAGAGTATCGCACCCATCCAGAGGTTGATGGTCCCGATGCTTTCCCATTGTGAAAATATAAGGTTTACTGCTTCCGCGGCATTGTCGGCGATTATCATTTTTTTGAACAGCCCCCAAAGTATCAACTGCATACCTCCGACTCCCCGACGGTAGGAAAAACGTCTCTTGTCCCTCAGGAATTGAGGTAGTATGTTGGATGCGCGCTCTATTGGACCCGCCACTAACTGAGGGAAAAAACTTATAAATACCAAAAATGCCCACAAGTCCTTGGTTGCCGGTGTCGTTCTTCTGTATACGTCTATCACATAACTGATGGCTTGGAAAGAGTAGAACGATATGCCGACCGGAAGTATCAGATTGAGCGTGGGGATATCGGGAGTGAAACCTACCGCATTAAGTATCTTCACAAAACTCGAAGCGAAGAATCCATAATATTTGAAAGCAATCAGCGTGCCGATATTCACGACGATGACTGTTGCGAGTGTCGCTCTCCGTAAGGCTCTCGACGATTTGTCGGATGCCACAACGATCCCGGCTTTGTATGCCACTATCGAGACGATGATAATCAGCCAAAGCAATCGGACATTCCACCATCCGTAGAATACATAACTGGCAATAGTCAGCAATATATTCTTGCTCTTTCCTGACTTGCATGCGTTCCAATATAGCAGAAAGACAATCGGAAGAAATATCAGAAATTCAAACGAGTTGAACAGCATCTTCTGTATATTTTAAATGGGTTCTCCTCCATGGGTTGGATCATTGGGCGACAATTTGATTTCATATCGGTCGTAGCAGATGCTGCGTCCTCCAAATCCCTCTTTCTGATATTCCAGCGACTCGTTGAGATAAGTCCCGTCGTTTTCTGTCGAGATACCGAAATCGAAATATCGCAAATCCGCAAAGACGTCATTTATCAGACGGTCGAAAAGAAGGTCAAGAGCCCCTAATTCTCGCCCTCTCGGCGATGCAGCGATATATTGGGAATGAGCCGTAGTCTGCATCTTATACATCACCACCCCCGCCAGAATCTCATCCCCGGCTTTTGCTGTATACAGGCGTATTTCATTAGGAAATCTCGTTGCAAGAAGTTTAATTTCAGCTACACTATGCACGGGGTTTAATCCGTGTCGTATCCTTAGGTTTGTTGCCAATATTTCCCAAAATGCCTCAAAGTCATTGCTTTGCTCTATGTACACATCATTTTTCTTGGCTTTTCTGATGCCATATCTTCGGATATTCCGAAATTTCAGACGCTCCGTTTGAAGGATGCTTGCCGACAGACCTCTTGCTGTGATGGTAGCATTGATGCGGAAGAGTGCATAGAGGTCTTCTTCTGACGGTAGCTGATGGTAGATGTGAGGAACCGGTTTATATATGAATTTTGTGAATTCTTGGGAATGCAAATAAGATAGGGTAAGTTTGAAGATTTCCAGCACTTCTGCTGCCGTAATGCTTCTCGACATTACAAGTCCCCCGTAAGTAAGTCCCGCATGAGATGTGTAAGTGTATCCTGATGAAGAGGCAGGGAGCACTGCGATTATCGCTGATTTGGACCTAAACAGCAATGAATGGTCGGTAAATCTGTCGGCATGATAGTCCATATAGCCTCTTCGGAAAAGGAAAGTGCCGTTTTTGGACTCATCGACAAAGGCATCCCACTCTTCCTTCCAAGTCCCCTCATATCTAATCAATTCAATCATCTTCTCTGATCATTCTAATAAATCCAACTCATTAATCTCCCCATAACCCATACCCGACAACCTGAAAACCTGAAAACCCGACAACCCTCAACCTTTCTCAAAGAGAAAAGTTGAATAATCCTTGATGTAATCTGCCTCGTTATATTCCGACGAAGCAAGCACCATGCACACTGCCCCTGAAGAGAAATCCTCGATGGTTCTCCACATTCCCGGCACCACCAACAGTCCCCTATATGGCCTGTTCAGAAAAAAAGTCCGTTTTATGTTTCCGTCGTCGAGTGTGACCGTAAAACTTCCACTTACTGCGACTATCAACTGATAAAGCGAACGGTGAGCATGTCCACCGCGTTCCACTCCTCCCGGCACATCATATATATAGTAGACCCTCTTGACATCAAAAGGGAGAGTCTTTCCGTTTTCCACAACCGACATATTGCCTCTTCTGTCGCTTGGGATGCTGTTGAGCTCTATCACGGAGCAATCATATACTGAGGTGCGCTTCATTTTTATTTGAATTCATAAATTCATATTTAGTGAGTTATTCTCTGCTCTCTCAGGGCGATTCGAAGCAGCCCGAAAGCATTGAGATCTTTACAAAACCGAATCCCGAAGCTAAAATTGATCCTTCATCGTTAATCGTTAATCGTTCATCGTTCATCGTTAATCGTTCATCGTTGATCGTTAATCGTTCATCGTTAATCGTTCATCGTTAAGTTAAAGATATAGTCATCTGGATTGTAGGGGGTAGAAGCCAAAACTAAGGCCACAGAGTTTGTCGAAAAGTTTGACAGCTCGCGCCAGCAACCCGAAGGTATATAAAGACCGTAATACGACCGGTTGAGGGAGAAAATGCGCCTGGAGATGCCGTCGTCAGTCAGAACGTCGAAAGTGCCGGAGAGGGCTATGATGAATTCCTGGTTCGTATGATAAGCGTGTCCCTCTCGGTTTTCGCCCCCGGGCACATCATAAATCCAGTAGACGCGCGCAATATCGAAAGGGATATCCTTCCGTTGTTCCACGACAGAAAGATTCCCCCGCTCATCCAAATGCCGCGAAAGATCAATTATATATGGTTGGCTTTCATTCTTAGTTGTCATGACAATCTGTGATTGAAAGTGTAAAATTAGCTAATTAACACCAAACCGCCAAATATCTCTCCTAAAAAATGAGGAAATAACTTATATTACTACCAACTAACTGTAGCGCAAACTGTCAAAAAAGAGTTCCCTTGAGTTTCCAGAATCTTTGCTATTGCTGCGTGATACATCTGAATTTCTTAAAATAGTCTAAATTTGACTCCAAATTAGGTTTTTAGTTAAATTTTTATTATCTTTGCACCCTGAACGCAAATATAGGGCATTGGTCGGCATCTATGCGACTCAATGCCCCTTTTTTGCCACAAGCGACATAGTTAACGAAAAACAAGAAAGAACTTTTATCAGATGAAACCACAGCCAATCAAGAAAACCATTGAGCTGGGCGACGGCCGCACTATTACGATAGAAACCGGCAAACTCGCCAAACAGGCAGATGGTGCGGTGGAAGTCCGCATGGGCAACACCATGCTACTCGCTACCGTCTGCTCTGCGCAGGAAGCTAACGAGGGCGTTGACTTTATGCCCCTCACTGTAGAGTACAAGGAAAAATACTCTTCCATCGGTCGTTATCCCGGAGGTTTTCTGAAACGCGAAGGACGCGCCAGCGACTACGAGATCCTGACTTCTCGACTCGTTGACCGCGTGCTACGTCCTCTCTTCCCCGACAATTACCATGCAGAAACTTTCGTAAATGTAACCCTATTCTCTGCTGACGAAAATGACGCCCCGGATGCCCTCGCTGGAATTGCTGCTTCAGCTGCCCTCGCTTGCAGCGACATCCCATTCAACGGCCCGATATCCGAAGTCCGTGTGGCTCGTGTGAAAGGGGAGTGGGTAATCAACCCGACCTTCTCTCAGATCGAAGAAGCTGACATTGAACTCATGGTGGGCGCTACCTACGACAACATCATGATGGTGGAAGGAGAAATGAACGAAGTCAGCGAAGCTGAACTCCTCGAAGCCCTCAAGGTGGCTCACGAAGAAATAAAGAAACACTGCGTAGCCCAGATGGAACTCATGAAAGAGGCTGGCAAGGAAACCAAGCGCGAATATTGCCACGAGGTCAATGACGACGCTCTCCGTGCCGATGTCCATGACAAATGCTACGCCAAGGCTTATGAAATCGCCAAGACAGGAAGCGCCGACAAGCAATGGCGCAACGAGTCATTCAAGGCTATCCGCGACGAATATATCGAGTCACTCCCTGAAATGACAGAAGAGCAGCTCGCAAACTATACAGAGGAGCAACGCATCGCAATGGTGAAGCGTTACTACCACGATGTTGAGAAAGAGGCTATGCGCCGCTGCGTGCTCGACGAAGGTATCCGACTCGACGGTCGCAAAACTACTGAAATACGTCCTATATGGATCGAAACTGACTATATTCCGGGTCCTCATGGATCTGCAATCTTTACCCGTGGCGAGACTCAGGCCCTCGTGACCGCTACTCTCGGCACAACCCTCGACGAAAAGATTGTAGACGACGTGCTAAACCAAAGCAAGGAGCGTTTCCTCCTTCACTATAACTTTCCTCCATTCTCTACAGGCGAAGCTAAGGCTCAGCGTGGCGTAGGCCGTCGTGAGATCGGTCATGGAAACCTTGCTCACCGTGCCCTCAAGCGCATGTTCCCGGATGGTTTCCCTTACACTTGCCGTATCGTCAGTGATATCCTCGAGTCAAACGGCAGTTCTTCTATGGCTACCGTCTGCGGCGGTACTCTCGCCCTCCTCGATGCAGGCGTGAAGATGAAGCGTCCGGTTGCCGGCGTTGCGATGGGTCTTATATCCGATCCGGGTGCAGTCAAATATGCTGTCCTCTCCGACAT
>CAZWJO010000046.1:20049-22091 GCA_964634905.1 uncultured Sangeribacter sp. | reverse complement strand
TGTTTCTCCATATATTCCGACATATCGATACGGGTCATCATATCCTCATCATCAAACAAATATTCGGCCAACGCCTTTGCAAGCTCAGTCTTACCTACACCGGTCGTACCAAGGAAAATGAATGAGCCAAGAGGACGACGCGGATCATTAAGACCGGCACGTGAACGACGAACTGCCTCGCTGACGGCACGTATAGCGTCTTCCTGACCGACAACTCTCTTATGAAGTTCCTCTTCAAGATGGAGAAGTTTCTCCTTCTCACTTTGAGCCATCTTCTTGACAGGTATACCGGTCCAGCGGCTTACGATCTCTGCTATATCCTCAGCATCAACTTCCTCCTTGATCATCGCATTGTCGCCCTGAAGCTGGCGGAGTTTCTCCTGAGTTGCCTCGATTTCATCCTGTTTCTGCTTGATCTTTGAATATCTGATCTCAGCTACCTTTGCATAGTCTCCTTCACGCTCTGCACGCTCAGCTTCGATATTGAGCTGCTCTATATCGATCTTGTTCTGCTGGATCTTGTCAATTTCATTCTTCTCAGCCTGCCATTTAGCCTTGAGCGACTTCTGGGTCTCACGAATATTTGCAAGGTCTTCATCTATTTCTTTCAGACGATACTTATTGTCTTCTCTCTTGAGGGCCTCACGTTCGATTTCCAGTTGCTGAATCTTACGGGTGGCATCATCAAGTGCCTGTGGCATTGAATCCATCTCAAGACGAAGCTTTGAAGCGGCCTCATCGATCAAGTCAATAGCCTTATCAGGAAGGAATCTGTCGGTGATATAGCGCACACTGAGCTGAACTGCAGCAATGATTGCCTCATCCATGATACGCACCTTGTGGTGGTTTTCATATCTTTCCTTCAAACCACGGAGAATTGAAATAGCTGCGAGTTCATCTGGTTCGTCAACCATTACTTTCTGGAAACGACGTTCGAGAGCCTTGTCTTTCTCGAAATATTTCTGATATTCATCAAGGGTAGTAGCACCTATGCTGCGAAGTTCACCACGAGCAAGCGCCGGCTTAAGGATATTGGCTGCGTCCATAGCGCCTTCTCCCTTTCCTGCACCGACCAAAGTATGGATTTCATCAATGAAAAGAATGATTTCTCCATCACTCTGAGTCACTTCGTTGACAATAGCTTTAAGACGCTCTTCAAACTCACCTTTATATTTTGCTCCAGCAACAAGAGCACCCATATCAAGCGAGTAAATCTGTTTGGTTTTTAGATTTTCCGGTACATCTCCACGGACGATACGTTGCGCAAGACCCTCAGCAATTGCAGTTTTACCTGTACCAGGTTCGCCTACAAGCATAGGGTTGTTTTTAGTTCTTCTTGAAAGAATCTGCAATACTCGACGTATTTCTTCATCTCGGCCAATGACCGGATCAAGCTTTCCATTTCGAGCACGGTCATTTAGGTTGATGGCATATTTACTCAGAGCCTGATAAGACTCTTCTGCACTCTGTCCTGTCACCTTATTTCCTTTTCGAAGCTCTTTGATAGCTGCATCCAGACCGCTCTCCGTCACGCCTGCATCCTTCAAGATACGGGAAGCACTGCATTTGGTCATAAGTATACCCATAAGCATTGCCTCAACAGAGACATATTCATCTCCATTCTTCTTTGAGAAATCCTGAGCCTTTAGCATTGCATCATTAGACTCTCGGCTGAGAACAACGTCTCCTCCACTTACTTTCGGAAGCGACTTAATGTCAGCCTCAATAGCCATATTCACGGCGTTCAGGTTGGCTCCAAGCTTCTGGAAAATGAAGTTGACAATAGTCTCACTTTCAGATATGATAGCCTTCAGAATATGCACAGGCTCAATCTGCTGTTGGCCTGCCTGACGAGTATAGTCAATTGCTTTCTGAATGACTTCCTGCGATTTAATTGTGAAATTATTGAAGTTCATAATTGTCAATTTTTGTGTTTTTCGTAATTATTAACAATTATCATGCCAATTCAGTTCAAATCATTCCCAAATTTCTACAATCACTCCCCAATCATCCCTAATCCCCTTAAAGCCCCTAACAGCCCT
>CAZWJO010000046.1:0-19949 GCA_964634905.1 uncultured Sangeribacter sp. | reverse complement strand
TTTCTACAATCACTCCCCAATCATCCCTAATCCCCTTAAAGCCCCTAACAGCCCTAACAGCCCTTATAGCCCCTAAACCAAAAGAGCATCCCTCACGGGATGCTCTTTTCAATCAATGGCGGCTACAATGCCGTAAGAGTCAATTTTGACTGTCCGAGTGCCTTTGGTCAACTGATATTCATCAGTCACCTGACGGTCTGCGAAATATAGGTTGTCAATTGAGATATTATCTGCTTTCATAACCTCTTCTGCCAACTGTCGGTCTGAGTCTATGCACATTCCGATATATTTCGCTCCTGTGCGCTCGGCTTCAATTGCGAGGCGGACATTACTGATGCGGCTCTCCGCATCCTTCACACTCCAAAAATTTACGATTACATCCTTTCCTTTTAGTTCTGACAGCATCATAGAACTGCCATCTAAATGGGAAATCGAAATCTCCGGCGCCTGGTTTCCTACCTCCAGCGGTACATTCTTAGTCGAAACTGCTGAAGTCAAAGTGATAAGACTTCCAATTCCTACTAAAAAGCCCGCAGCTTTCAGTTTAAAATTCATAATTACAATTTTTGGTTAGACATACCCGGCAAGGCATCGCGTCAACGCGGACCATTATTGCCGAGGCGCTTCGGATTTTCAGCAATAAAACTGTAAATTGCCGTTCATAATTGAAGACCTCTATCGCTTAATCTATCAATTACGAACCGAAACTATAATTATTTTAGCGAATCTCTATCCGCACTTATTTATATAACGCAAAATATCCAAAATTGTTGTAAAAAATATGTTTTATAACATATTTTCCTTGTTTTGATAAGCATGACTAGACCGACCTGTCCGACTTGTCCGACCAGTCTGACTTGTCCGACCTGTCCGACTTGTCCGACACCTACCGTGCCAAAGACATATTGATCGACACTCCAAAGTTGCTGTTTGAAGTTGGGAATGCTGTCGAGGACACGAGGGGAGTGTTGACTTGATGGTCAAAGAATGCACCAAGCGTAATTCTGCGGCTCAGCACGTAGCTCGCCATAAAGTTAACAGAGAACGATTGTGTGCCCTGAGTTGCCTGAGTATAAGCAGTCTCAATCCTTCTAATAAGACTTGCATTATTAGCAAAATTCAAATCTACATCAAGAGATAGGTCATTGCTGACTCCTCCCTGACGGCTGCCGATTTTTATAATCTTATTGAAATTAGCTATCTTATACCCTGCTCCTATCGTGATCTGACGAGATGAAGTCTCTACAACCTGTCCAGCCTGTGAATTAAGATTGAGAGTCCGTGCATCTGTATATTGGAGATTCAATTTCAAGTCATTATTGAGTGTGGCATTAAATCCAATCAGTGGATTAAACTTCTCAGTAATGGCTACTGATGAAATATTATACGGAGATGACGGTATAGGATTTTGGGTTGCCTCATCGAGAGTAAAACCATAATCACCGTTCACTCCGATCCAATTGAGATATGAAGTATAGCTTCCTGCCGAATAAGTACAGTTATACGCATGCTGCACAGTAAAAGTCTTAAACCATTTCTTCATATTGCCCAAGTTGATGAAACCATCGTATGTAACCTTCCAGTTTGGCAGCATGGAAGATAACCCCGGGAACAAATTAAGACTAACTTTATTCACATCTGAGCCACTGTAGGCTGCAAGGAATGCCGGAATCAATACATCACTCGATGTGCGGCTCACACTCCCTACTTCCGGATTATAAACTGTTCCTACCAACGGACTCCCTTCCATAAAACCACCTTCCGGATATCGAATGTCGGCATACATCCTCTCATATCTTTCAGCCACCAAAGGAATATATTGGAGGAATTTATTAAAAACCTCTGAATAATATCCATCTTCAGCTTTATATGTCTTCAATGCGGTTTTCAATGCCACATGGGTACGTGTATAGCTTCCGGTACGCGATGTCGGCATTCCGGTATACATAAACTGCACCTGATTCGTACGGTTGTCAGTAAGGTTAGAGGTCAGGGTTATTTTAAGACCCCTGATTGGTTCCAAACTCAACTCAAAGTTGAATTCTTCTCCTCTGTTCCATATAGCTGGAGATGTGTTCTGCCCGTCGGTCAAAAGCCAACCTCTTTCAAGGGCCTTCTCAACATAACTTTCATCATAGAATCCAAAAGCGAAGTCCAGACCCGGACTCATTGGCCCATATCCATTAGATTGTCCAAACACATCACCTACCGATGGTCTAAAAAGTGGAAGATTGAGCGAATGATTCTGTCTCCAGCGCATGGAGATGCTGCGCGGAGCCATAAGCAGACGTAGTCCGTGCTGAAGAATCTCGTTGCCGAAGCTCTTCTTCTCTTCTTTAGTCTTCTCTTTCGCTATAATCTTGACAATCTCTGTGCCCTTGTTCAGAATCTCTACGCTGTTCTCATCTATAGGCTTTGTCTTCAAATCAAATCTCTTCCCTTTGACAGTTGCAGTAAAGATAATATCCTTTGTCTTTAGATTGTGTTTGAATATAGTAGTAGAGTCCTCTGAAAGTTGAATTGCCTTTTCCAGCCGCTTAGCTTTATTGGCAGTGGTTTTTCGATTATTATTTTTGACTCCGTTGGTTTTTAAGTTATTATTTCTATTTCCACCCGATGATTTTCCAGCGAAACGCTGATTGATCTCTTTAAGGAAATTACTGTGATTATAAAGCGTCTCGAAGTTAAGTCGAGCATCAGCATTCCATGTAGTCTGGTTCTGTATGGAGTTGCCCATATCTATATCCTGTATCTTTGTGCCTCTGTCCCAACGATAGGTCGAACTATAGCTCAAGTTACCGGTTAGATAATCAAGGAAAGGTATCTTGTTGAATGGTGCCTTATAGCTTCCTGTGAACGTCTGGTTGTAGTTCCAAGGCGTACCGAGTCCCTTGATAGAATTGATGACGGTGTCTTTCCAATCCCTATATTTATCCGGGAACAATTTCTTATTCACTGCCCCTAAAGTCTCCTCGATACGCGCTGTCGTATTGCTTTGAAACGATAATGACAGCGACTGGAAGATATTCCAATTTAGAGACAGCTGACGGTCCCAAAGGAAGTTCTTGCTGACTTGCACCGGAAGCTGCATATCCACATCTACCTCCGAGCGCACTTGCTGCTCATAGTAATGTCGCGACATACTGGTGAAGAATGTCAAATTATTGAACAACCAATTGACCTGCCAATCCTTGAGAAATTTCTGTATTTTTGACTTTCCATCAAGCTTCGAGAATGGTTTCCATGGCTTAAAATATGGTGAGTATGAATATTGGAACGATCCTCTATAGTCTGAAGTGTTCTCATATTCTGTGGTAGGATCCATCTCACGAAGTTTGTTGAAATTGAAAGCTATTGTGAAGTTGGCAGGATCCCATGGCATGGAATTCTTTGAATTCACATTAAATCTCATGTTCGACAGAGAGAATGACTCTGTAGTCTTCTTTGTGACGGCATATCCTTTGATAGAGTCCTTCTCCGCTTTGGTCGTAGCGGCAGAGAGGGCATCTTTTAGAAGGATGTCCTGATCAAGAGGATTATATTTAGGAGTGGTAGACTCGCTGCTTCTTGAATAATATATAGGAGCCGCAAGTTTAACTTTTTCAGGAACAAGCTTACCCAAATTTCCCTGAATAGAGAAATTGTATTGGTCATAATTGTCAAGACGTCGCTGAGAAAGACCTTGGTCTACACTCCCAAACCCTGCAGTCTCCTTATGCATCGCAAAATTGACTGTGGCGATGTCGGAAATAGATAGATTAGTATTTACTTTGGCAGCCCAACCTCCATCTTGGTTAAAATCTGTCACCTTAAGCTCATTGACCCATATCGTACCATCCTTTACTGTATTCGACTTGTTACGCACACCTATGAGCATAGTACGAACATCACTAAGGGATGGATTTCCAAGCACCGACACAGTGTTGCGCTGATTTTCCGGATCCCGCATTGAATATAGTCTGATATACCCTACACCCTCTTGCCCTTCCGACATTGCGCGGTTTCTCGCTGTCTTTGTAGAAGTGAAAAGGTCAAAAGGAAGATCAAGGAAGTTATTCTTCGGCCATACAAGCCATCTGTCTGCCGACGACATATTATAATAATCACCGGGCTCCGTAATGTCCAACGGTATCTCATATTCATAATAATTGTTCTTGACGTCTGATCCGACACGGATAAAGATGGCAAGATCACCGTCTTTAAGGTTAGTTCGGTCATTCACCTCTGCTTCAGCATGAACCCACATCTGCAGACGCTTGTAGATACGGAGATCCAGTTGGGTATTCTTATAAATTCCTCGCGCATCGCCTGGCTGAATACCTGTCATTTTCAATTGCAACGACTGCTCATTGAGCTGAGTGGCGGCAGCTGCGCTTGCATCCTGTATTCGTGACACACCCGGAGGAAGAATATAATTGACAGGGGTACGCTTAGAGTTCTCTTCGATATTCACAACGCTCATATCGAGTTCTCCCTCTGCAGGAGAGTCATTACGTGAGTTAAGATTAAACTTATAGTCGCGCCACTCCCCTCTTACTAATTCAAGCGATCCGAAACGAAGATGTGTAGTCTCCGTAAATCCGGTCATGAACATTCTGACAAATCGGATAGTTGAAAAATCACTTATGCCTCCTACCACTTTTTCCGGACTTGTCAAGGGTATTTTGAATTGATACCAAATAGCCTCTTGTTGTCCTTCAAGCGTCGGCACCATGGTCACTTGTTTGTCGGTCACAAAGTTTTTGCCAACCTCAAGATCTTCAGGCCGGATTGAAACACGATATTGAAAATATCGTTCATATTCATTAAGGGTATTATCCTGATTTATATCTTCTACATCAGGAACTGCACGGCTTGATTGATACTGTGGATTTGGACTCTGATCCGGGGAGAGAGAGTTCCCTTCCACTCCGTTATAGTGTTTATAGCGGTCAAGAATGGAAGTATGCTGTGCATCATAATAGTCTGAGCGGAAGAAATGATAGTTGTCGCCTGCAGGGTCATTGAACACCGACATTGGATCTTCCTGCATCTTTGAGATGGTCTCTGCCGACAATCTCTGACGCAGATTCTCAATAAAATCTCCGTATGTGGGGAAAGAGAATTCTTCTTCTGTAGGTATGCCGTCAAGACCTACGTCTTGAAGCAGACGCGCATCAGGAGCATTCTCGAATGCGTATGTCAAAGAGTTCTGCTTGGATACCTTTCCCCAAACAGTTTCTTCTATAAACTGGTCATTGCCATCTACGGGGAGTCCGTTCTCATAACTCTTCATTCCATCTTTAAGGATATCTTCTGATATCTCACCGAAGTTGAAATAGAGGTCTCCACCGGGATTTGATGGAGCATCTTTGTCAAGAAATGGGTCAAGAAGCCAGAACTGAATATATTCTACATTAGACGTTTCGAAATTTGAATTTTCAATCTTTCGCATGATTCCGCCCCATCTTTTTTCGGGATTAAGAAGATTGCCGTCACTGTCTATATTTTCAGAATCTGTATTATATGGGCCACGTTCTTTTGGATAAAAGGAAAGATTAAGTGTTTGTATATAGTTAGCATCGCCGTAATTTGTCTCACGGCCCGGATAAATCTCACGCACTTTGATTTCCCTGACGTATGGATTGGAAAGCTGATGTGGATCATTTTTCAAATATCCCGGAAGCATCGAACTATTTTTCTGTGTAAAGATGCGGTCGATGTAGTTCCATGCAAGAAGTGCGCGATTTTTCCCATACGCAGGATTGTTGCTAAGTTCAGCCTCCGGGAAGAGGGCATCTGCTGAATTGTCTTGAGGAGTAGACGCAAGAGCCCAACTGTAGGGATTTCTTAAATCTACTCCGGTTTGAGAAGTTTCGAAATCGTCTACGTATGAGCTGCCTTGATTGGTTCCGGTCTTCTGCTTTGCTGGCACAAGCTGAGCATATTCTGCTGTCAGGTTAAATGTAGATGGAGCAGTGGCATTGATGGTCGGAACCTTGTTAATAAGGTTGGTAAGCCACATAAACTGCTTATTGTAGCTTATGTTGGCTCCAAGCATCGTATTATTGATGATTTCCTCTCCTATTCCAACTTTTTCTGTCAAGGATTTTTCTCCAAAGTGAAGGAATGTACCTCCAATTGTCAAATCCTTGTTAAATCGGTATTGAGCATCGAGTCCCATCAATGTCTTTCGTTGCATAGAGAACATTGATTGGTTTTCAAGCGATACGCTGACATTAGTTCCTGAATCGATGATACTCTGGTTGGTAATAGTGACAATACCCATAGAATAATCAACGGTATAGTCACTGTTTTCAGTAAGCACAGCGCCGCCAGCAGTCACAACGACCGACCCTCGTGGGACATTCATTGCCCCAAGATTGATCTGGCTTCCTCGTCCTGATGTGTACTTACCATACATTGTAAACTTATTCTTGTCAGCAAACTGCTTTGCTACCACAAGAGTTGAATCATATAGTTCTTGATATACATATTTGTCAGCAAGAGCATCATTATTGATCTGTTTCCGGAGATTTGAGCCGAAGGGTTCTGCGACCGGGAAAATAACCTTACCGTTCGCTGTCTGTATGGTATATCCCTCTATGAAGTCGAAGATACCGTCGCTAACAGATTCTCCATTGGAATCAATACGGTCAAGTCCCATCACTTGAATCAACGGTTTGTTGGATATTGAGCCTACCGGTAGATATGGAATCTCAATACCCGTAGAATCACTGAGGAACTTCACATTGAATTTGAAATTCTTCTTTTGTATTTGATAAGCTCCCAGACTATATACGTTTTTCATCATCAACTGCCACATGGGTAGCTTGGGAGACACTGTTGTGCCTCTTAACATTTTTAGATATAGGGCATTCTCGGTAGAGGTCACATCTCCGGAGAATTCTCCGACTTGATATACTTTACCATTATAAGTATATTCAAAAGCCACGGCAAGCACTTCATCTGTATTCAAAGCTTGCTTAAGAGAAATATATCCAAGTGCAGAATTAAGAGTGTATTCACTTGAATTGAGAAGACGCGCACTCTCCACTTTTTCAAAGTCCTTACCTCCCTCGATTCCGTAGGCGTTCAATGGCTTCAGCACTTCAGTTACCTGGTTTATGTTTCGTGCCCCAGGATAATCCGTCTTTAAGACTTGAAGCAAATTATTACTTGAATTCGATGGTACAGGCACTGTATAGTCTGGTATCCAATAGTCGGTTGCCAGTCTTGTATTCTCACCAAGGTCCATAAAAGCCACGAAGTTTCGACTTTCATCAAACTTCTGAGTTTTGTTGGTAATCCAAACTTCTATACGCGTGATGTTTATGCCCGAGGATACGTATGGAAGCTTCGAGCAGAAATCATCGTAATGCATATAGAAATATTGGCTCAGGAAGAAATGGCGGTTGGCATCGTAATCGGCGGCACTGATTGCAAAGTCTGTGCTCTGTATACCTCCTTGCGTAGATATGGTCTTGGATTCAGAATTTTGTTGAGACAAAAGTCCCGTCAAAGTAAGTTTACCAAACTGAAGTTTTGCCTTGGCTCCAAAAAGAGCTGTACCTCCGCGAATTAAGCTACTCCCGGTGGTCATACTGACATTGCCCGCTTCAATATTTTTTATGATTTCATCTTCCTTCCCTTCATATTGAAGTTTAAGTTTTTGAGAATCATAATTGAAGGTAGCATCGGTATTATAATTCATATTAAACTTCATCTTGTCTCCGACCGAAGCATTGATAGTAGCTTGAATCTTCTGATTGAAGTCAAAATATGTCTTTCTTCTTGATTTCAGAGAAAGAGCGGGGTTATCCGTTTTGTTGCTCTTGATTCCTGCTGAGATCTGAATTGAACCTTGTGTCGTAAGACGTACACCTCCAGGACCAAAAACTTTTTCCAATGGACCGAGTGCAAAATTCATATCAAGGATATTGAAAGCCTCTTTGCCTTTCTGCTCATAACTTGCTGAATTTTGAGATCTGAAATAGTCGTACATTTCTTCTCTATTGAGCAACTCATGATATTCCTCTGAGGTCATCATAAAAGGAGTGATAATATCCTTCTCTCCTAACTTGGTGTGAAGTACATAAATTCCCAACTCAGGATCATATACAGCCTGAGTCGTAAGATTCTGAGGGTCTCTCAAATCAGCCGGATACTCATTTCCCTTGAAATCCTCTGCATTGATCTGCACTGTCGGTTTCACCGGGTAGATCAATTCTACTGAATCCCCTCCTACAATTTGAGTATCGGGCACCGGGGGTGGAGGTGGGGGTTCGAGTGTAGATTTGGTATACTGTGAAAAAGACGCAACAGTGAGTGTCAGCACCGCTATTATTGCCGACACTATTCTAAATCTTGATATGTTGAAGTTACACTTACTCAAGTTGTTATCGTTCAAATCAATCCTTTGCCCTCCCCTTTCTTCTTGCAGAAAAGATTTTAAAGCATTGTCAATGCAAGTTTTATAGCCTTTTCTGTAGTAAGATTCGGGTTCTCGGTAAAAAGCTTTTTGAGGGCGGTTCGGCTTGCCATCGGATTAAATCCAAGCATGGTCAAAGCTGCTGCAGCATCATCAAACGCTTCCCCGATTACGGGCGTACTTGAAATTAACGAAATATCTGTAGCTTTTATTTTATCCTTGAGGTCTACAATTATTCTCTGAGCCGTCTTTCCTCCTATTCCCTTCACGCTCTTTAAAGCTGCAGGTTTATCGTTAGCTATGGCATCAATAAGTTGGTCTTCAGTCATTGAAGAAAGAATAAGCCTGGCAGTATTAGGACCGACCCCACTGACTCCGATAAGCTGACGGAATAACTCTCGGCTCTGTTTTGTCATAAATCCATAAAGGTCATGAGCATCCTCACGGATGATCTCATGCACATAAAGTTTCACATGCTTCAGCTGTTGCAGCTTAGCATAATCCATGAGCGTAATATTCACCCCATATCCCACTCCGGCACATTCAAGCACAGCCAAAGTAGGCTCCAACTCCCCAATCTCTCCATTAATATATTCAATCATATTCTCCTTTTTATTATATTCTAATTCATAAAAATTGACAATTGGCCTAATTTGCCCCATTTGCCCAATTAGCCATACTTATCCTAATTCTCTTATCCTAACCCTTTAACCTCATTAACCTTCTTAACCTTCAACTTGAGCCTGCGAAAGTTGAATTAATAATTTGCAAAATTACTAATTCCTTACTAATTTTGCAATATGAATACGACATATAATTCCCAACTCCTTGATAACGCTGTGGCTGAATTAGGCAAGCTTCCAGGCATCGGACGCAAGACTGCTCTCCGCCTCGCTCTTCATCTTCTCAGGCAAGATGAAGCCGAATCTATTGCCCTCGGAGAGTCAATAATTAATATGAGAAAAAATATCCGATACTGCAAAGTATGCCATAATATTTCCGAAAACGAAACATGTGATATTTGTTCCGACAAGACACGCGACCCTTCAATCATTTGTGTCGTGGAAAACATCAAGGATCTTCTGACTATCGAATCTACTCGCGAACATAAAGGTCTATACCACGTACTCGGAGGTGTGATTTCTCCTCTCGAAGGTGTTTCTCCATCCGACCTTCAGATTCAATCCCTTATCGATAGGGTTGCAGCCGGAGGAATCAAAGAAGTAATTCTCGCATTGAGTCCTACTATGGAAGGCGACACAACAAACTTCTACATTTCCCGAAAACTCGCACCCTTCGATATAGAAATCAGTATGCTTGCCCGAGGAGTAAGCATCGGAAACGACCTTGAATATACCGACGAACTTACACTCGGCCGCTCCATCGTAAACCGAGTCCCTTACAAATAGGCGTAAACTTAAACTCCTATTAGTCTTATTAGCCCAATTAGTCCAATAAGCCAATTAGCCCTATTAGTCCAATTAGCCCAATTAGTCCAATAAGCCCAATTAGCCCTATCAGACCAATTAGCCCTATTAGAATTATAAGCCCTCATAAATTTCAATTATGTCAAAAATATCCCTTAGAGCAATAGAGCCGGAAGACACAGATATGATGTATGCTGCCGAATCTGACGAAGCCGCCTGGAAATATTCCGACTATCTTGCTCCTCTCAGTCGCGAACTCCTCCGCCAATATACTCTAACATACGACGCCGATCCTTTCCGAAGCGGACAAGTGCGCCTCATTATAGAAAAAGAAGGCCTACCAGTAGGAATCCTCGATCTCTTCGACATATCCCCTCGCCATCTCCGTGCCGACACTGGCATCTACATTCTTCCAGACTTCCGTGGAAAAGGGATAGCTAAAGCTGCCCTCGAAGAAGCCAAAACTTTCTCTAAAGTCCGTCTCGGACTCCACCAACTGACTGCCACAGTGGCCGAATCCAACACCCCAGCGCTCCAAGCATTCCAAAAATCCGGTTTCTCCCCCACCGGATCCCGCCCTGCCTGGCTTCGCACCCCCACTGGCTACGAATCCGCTATCCTCTTCTCCTCCATTCTATAATCCTTATTAGCCCTATTAGACAAATTAGACCAATTAGACCAATTAGACAAATTAGACAAATTAGACAAATTAGACAAATTAGACAAATTAGACCTATTAAACTAATTAGACCAATTAGCCCTATTAAAATTTTTATTGTTATGAAAAAATCTCTACTCCCATTCCTCCTCCTCTCACTCCTCCCAGCCGTGGCACAAAGATATGTAGGAGGCGACATTTCTCTTCTCCCGGAATATGAAAATGCCCGTGCTGAATACAAAACTGAAGAAGGAATAAAAATCAATGACATCCTCCCATGGCTTCATGACGAAGGCATGAATGCAATGCGTGTGCGGTTATTCGTCAATCCCGACGATCATAGATCAAAATATCCTTCCAAATATGACCCTAATGCTTGCCAGGATCTCGAATATATCACCCCCCTTTGCAAGAGAATAGTTGATAATGGTTTCAAACTGATGCTCGATTTCCATTATTCCGACACTTGGGCTGACCCGGCAAAGCAGTGGACTCCTGAATCATGGAAAGATCTCTCTGATGAGCAATTGTATGATAAAATCTACGATTACACCAAAGAGACACTTCAGACTCTTAAAGAAGCTGGAATAGTCCCTTCCTTTATTCAAACTGGCAACGAAATAAGCTATGGTATGCTTTGGGGGCCTGAAGATGCATCCTCGTCATCCTTGAAAAAGACTTTTATGGGCAACGATGCTAATTGGGCAAGATTCGGAAATCTTCTTAATCAAGCTATAAAGGCTTGTCATGAAGTTTGTCCTGATGCTAAAATTGTGCTTCATACCGAAAGAGTGTCTCAAGTAGATGTCTTGACAAACTTCTACGACCAAATGAAAAAACTTGATGTTGACTTCGACATTATAGGTCTGAGCTATTACCCATATTTCCACGGTGACATGAATGTTCTTGACAAAGCACTCTCTACACTTCAAAACCGCTTCTCGGGAAAAAATATCATGATCGTAGAGACAGGCTATTCCTACAAATGGGAGGTGCCGGGTACTACCCACGACTATTCAAGCAAATGGCCCTACAGTACTGAAGGACAGAACGCCTTCGCAAAAGACTTGGTTGCCACCCTTGAAAAATATGATAGAGTAAATGGTCTATTCTGGTGGTGGATGGAATACAACGCTTACGGAACTAATCTCGGGGGGTGGTACAACGCACCGCTCTTCAACAGTCTTGACGGTCGCGCTACTCCTGCTCTCAAGACTATCTGCTCATTTGCCGAAGACTCTGCTGTCAACTCACTTGAAGCCGAAGAGAAATCCTCAATAATCTGGTATGATCTGCAAGGGCGCCCTTCTGATCCATCTGCTCCAGGCATAAAAATCTCATCCTCTAAAAAAATCCTAAAAAAATATTAAAAAATCTTCATTAATCTCAAAAAAAATTACTAATTTTGCTCAGTTTTTGAAGGTTAGATGCCTTGTAATAGGCATTATTGTTTAGGTTTTTTAAATTCAATTCTATGATTACGACACTGTTAGTAATCTTTATCCTGGGTTATCTTATGATAGCCTGCGAGCACGTGCTTCACATCAATAAGGCTACGTTTGCTCTAATCATGTGCGCCCTTCTTTGGGCTGTTTACGCAACCGCAACCCATGACCAGAACATTTCGTCAGAAATGGTAGAAGCTTTGGGAGATACTTGCGAAATTGTAGTTTTCCTTATCGGAGCCATGACCATTGTGGAGCTCATAGACCGTTATGGAGGTTTCCGCATCATTGTGCTTAATATCAAGGCAAAAGATAAACGAAAACTAATGTGGGTGTTCTCCTTTTTTGCATTCTTCCTATCCAGTGTGCTCGACAATATGACCACTACCATAATAATGGTCATGGTGCTTCGACGAATGATGCAAAATTATAAAGAACGATGGCTTTTTGCATGTATTATTGTCTTGGCTGCCAACGCAGGTGGAGCATGGTCTCCTATCGGTGATATTACGACTATCATGCTTTGGATGAAAAATTATGTCTCCTCTGCAGATTTGATTGTAAATCTTCTTCTTCCTTCTCTTGTTTCTGTTGTAGTGCCGGTCGCTATTGCATCACGCTTGATTCCAAAGACCGCTGTGGAACCACTCAACACTCAAGATTCACGTGTTGGATATGAGATGTATGAAGAACATCCCAAGCTTTCTATTCTCATTCTTTGTTGCGGAGTAGCAGGACTCCTTTTTGTGCCAGTATTCAAAGCCACTACTCACTTAGCTCCTTATGTAGGCATTCTCTTCTCTCTTGGAGTGCTTTGGTTGCTCACTGAGCTTCTTGTACGCCACTATAAACTTGATGGTAAGATGGAAGGCCGCGTGTCACAAGTGATCAAAAGCATCGATATGTCTACCATTCTTTTCTTCTTAGGAATATTGATGGCAGTGGCAGCTCTAAGCCAAGCAGGCATCTTAGGAGCCCTCGCTGGGTGGCTCAATGAAACTTTCCATGATGTATACGTCATCAATGGAATTATCGGTGTCCTTTCATCTATCGTCGATAATGTTCCTTTGGTTGCAGCTTGCATGGAAATGTATCCGGTAGCCAACGACGCAATGATAGCTGCATCTTCAGATCCAAGCTACATGGCACTCTTCGTTGAAGACGGTCTTTTCTGGCATCTTCTCACATTCTGTGCCGGAGTCGGAGGCAGCTTGCTAATCATAGGATCAGCAGCCGGTGTCGTCGCTATGGGTATAGAAAAAATCCCATTTATGTGGTATTTCAAGCGTATCACTGGTCTTGCCTTCATCGGCTACTTAGCCGGCATCGCTGTAATCTGGCTCGAATCCCTCTTCCTTAACTTTTAAAGTATCTGAAACCCAACTTAAGGGATAATGTTGTAAGGACGCACATATCGTGCGTCCTTTTTTTCTATCAAAAATTACATCCACAATTAAACCATACCCCTTTCCATCGGTCATATTCAAAGATTATCATGTTTCTACTGTAAAAAATATCGATAAAATAAAATGAAACTTAAATATGTATTGTCTTGCATCTTATGCATGGCATCTTTTCACGCCCTCGCCAACGGCGACATCACAGGAAAGGTCCTAAATAAAGATACGGGAGAACCAATGGACTTCGTCAATATCCAGCTTTTCAATGCAAAAACCGGCAAACCACTTCCCATTGGAACCAATACCGACGAAACCGGCAAATTCATTCTCAAAGGAATTGCCGACGGCAAATATATTGTGAAAATCACTAACATAGGAAGCATAGATCAAGAACGTGAAGCAACTGTCTCTGGAGGCAACATAAATCTTGGCGACATTCGTCTTGCTGATGATGCAAAGCTTCTTCAGGAAGTTGTGGTAGAAGGAATCCGAAGTCAGATGCGTTTCGAACTCGATAAGAAAGTATTCTCCGTTGATGCTAATATCGCAGCTGCCGGTCAGTCTGCTTCTGAACTTCTCGAATCCATCCCATCCGTCGAAGTGGACCAAGATGGCGAAGTCTCTTTGCGTGGCAATTCATCTGTCACTGTCTGGATAAATGGAAAGGAATCAGGCCTTACTGCTGATAATCGAGCCCAAATCCTTGAGCAAATCCCCGCAGAAACCATCGATCGCATCGAGGTAATTACAAATCCTTCTGCAAAATACAGTCCGGAAGGCACTGCAGGTATCATCAACATTGTCCTCAAAAAAGACCGAAAAGCAGGCTACTATGGTAGTGCCGAAATAAGTGCAAACTCTCGAGGAGGGGGCAATGCAAGTGCCAACATCAATTTTAGCTCTCCTAAAGTGGATGCCTTTGCGGGTCTTGGATTCCGTATGCGCCGTAATACGGGCGGCTCTAAAATGAACCGAGAGTTTTTTGATGAAAATGGAAATTCAAATGGCATATTCACTCACTCTGAGGGAGAAAGTCACAACAAAGGCAGAAATATCTTCGCCCGTCTCGGATTTACATATCATCTTACAGATAAAGACGATATCGGACTCAACGGTTTCGGCATGTTAGGGCATAACAACAGCAACTCCACTACACTGTATTCGTCTAATGTACCCGGTAATTGGCTTTCCAATGATGATTACTCAAAAAATAAGGGTGATCATAAAGGCATGCACGCTGAATTCAACTATACCCACAAATGGAACGACAATCATATCCTCGACGTGATTGCCGGTTACAATCATTGGGGTGGTCCTTCTTGGCGCTCTTATTTTGAAGAAATTGACTATCCTGACTATTCTGCGACAAAGTATCAGGAGCAGAATATGGAAATGTCAAACAATTCTTGGGAAACAAAAATTGATTACACCAATAAACTCAGCGAATGGCTAAAACTCGAAGCAGGATTCAACGGCAGATATAGCCATGAGAACACTCCTACCGACACATATTCCGGAACTTCAGAGTCTGATATGAAACAAAACGAAGACCTGTACAATCGATTCATATATAATAATAATGTGTCTGCTCTATATGCAACACTCGGTGGCAATATCGAAAAATTCAGTTTTTCAGCCGGGCTTCGTGCTGAAGCATGGCAGATTAAGACCAGATCACTCGCATTTGCTCAGACAGATGCGGATGTAGCTCCTTTCAGAAAGAATAATTTCGCTCTTTTCCCAAGTCTCTTCATTTCATATAGCCTTCCCAAAGATAACGAACTTCAAATCAACTATACCCGTCGAATCCGTCGTCCTTGGGGTGGACAACTCAATTCATTCCATGACATTTCTGATCCGACAAACGTTAGCTATGGCAACCCTGAACTCCAACCTCAATATTCAAATTCTTTCGAACTGAACTATCTCAAAAGCTGGACTTGGCACATGCTTTCTTTATCAGCATACGTACGAACCACTTCCGACATGATGAACCGCATAAGTTATCTTGATGGAGACGTGATGTATTCCACATGGGCTAACATTGCGGATGAAGTCAATTCCGGTTGCGAAATAGTCTCAAAAAATTCATTCTTCAATCGTCTTGACTTGACAACTACTGTCAATCTCTATAATAATCATATCTCCGGCTGGAACTATGACTTTTTGGCAGAGAGCGGCAATCTCATCCCCCTTAGCGGTAAAAAGCAAAACAGCTTCGCCTGGAGTGCAAGGATGATGGCTAACGTGAAACTTCCATGGTCAATTTCTCTCCAAGCCACTGGAAATTACAACTCAAAGATGCTTTCAGCACAAGGCTCCCGCCAAGGAGGATGGAGCGTTGACCTCGGACTGCGCCGTGTTTTCGGACCATGGTCTTTCTCCCTCAATTGCCGTGATCTCTTCGACTCTCGACGCTTTAAAAGCACAACCAACGGTCCCGACTACTCCCAACACAACGAACGCTGGCGTGGAGGACGCACTATCCGGCTGACCATCAAATTCTCCTTTGGCAACATGAACGCTAAGCCCAACAAAGACCGTGAAGGGGAGCCAATGGACAGCTCCGGATACGACTCCAGTGGCATGGACAACTAATAATCGCAAAAGCGGAATCCTATCATTTTGGATTCCGCTTTTTAATGAAATGTATGTGTTTTCTGTTTGATTGCCGATGCACCGCTTCGGCTCATTCTCCAATTATCTTATTATGATTCACACACTCCGGGAGCTCTTCCGAATAATGCGACACAAAAATCAAAGTAGTCCCATTTCTGTCAGCCAATTCCGATATTATTCTCCTAATCCTTCTCTTATTTTCCCCATCAAGACCATGCAATGGCTCATCAAGCACCATCAATTCCGGCTGCTTAGCAATAGCCCTCGCAAGCATAACAATCCTCTGCTCACCGGATGACAATTCGTTAAACTTCCTATCAGCCAAATGGCTAATCTTCAAAATCTTCATCCATTCATCTGCTAAGTCATACTCCTCCTGTGTAGACTTACGATATCGGTTAAGAGAATTTCGCATACCCTGAATAATAATCTCCTTCACCGAATCATTCGATTTAAAATAAAGTTGCATCTCCGGGCATACATACCCGATCGCATCCTTTATCTCCCATATACTCTCACCTGTCCCACGTCTTCGATCAAACAAAGTAATGTGATTTGAATAACCTTGTGGATTATCCGCACAAATCATACTCAGGAGCAAAGACTTCCCTGAACCGTTGGGCCCATAAAGCGACCAGCATTCCCCTCGCCTTACCGTCCAATTGAAATTCTCAAAAATCGTCTTATCCCCATACCGAGCATGCCCACCCTTTATAGAAAACACGACATCGCACTCCCCATACTTAAAAGCCTCTCTCTTCTCCGGCAAATTAATATCCCCAAAAATAACTTCTTCCCCTGCGTCCTCTGCCCCTCTGCTAACTCTGCGTGAAAAAGGATATCCAATCCGACAATCCTCCATCTCAATAATCGAATCCGCATAATACGGCACCTCCCCCTCATCACACAAAAGAAATACCACTGAAACCCCGCTTTCACGCAGTATCCACATAGCTTCATCAAAATCTCTACGCGAATCCGCATCAAGCCCGATATAAGGATTATCTAAAATCAAAAGATCAGGTTTTTCACAAAGAGCATTGATAATCAAAAGTTTTCTCAACTCTCCACTTGATAGATAGTTTATCTTTTTATCCTCTATATTATGAAGTCTAAACGCCTCGGAATACTTCAACCATTCCGCAGACTCCAACTTTCCTTTGAAAATTTCACTGACTGTAGGTACATAATCATTAGCCGTTGCCTCCATTCTTTGTTGAAATGATTGTACATCAATTCCCGTAAACGAATGGATATCGGTAAAAGTGAGCATCTTAATCCGTTCTATTCCCTCCGCAAACCTCATCCGATTCCCAAATGCATATCGCCCCTTGGCAATCACATTCCCAAGAGTAGTCTTCCCGCTCCCATTCTTCCCGACCACAGCCGTCACTCCTCTCAAGATTCCACTTTTAGCCCCATTATCAAGCACCACCTTCCCATACCCCAACCGCTCACTCTCAAACTCCACCACAAACTCTTTATTCCATAAAACACTTTCCATATCTTTCACTAATTTTCCACAAAATTAATAAAAAAATGAATTCCAGAGTCAAAATTAGTAATAAAGCAACTCTCCAACATAAAAAAGCCCCGGAGGAATGAAACCGGGGCATGTCAGTTGGCCTTAATTCAACTTACTTGGAACTTTAAGTCCAAACTCTATCCTAAGTCCTTCCTCACAAGCTTTGATAGCCCGTAATTCTACATTTTCGACGATTGCCTTCGCTTTCTCAATCTCTGCGAGATTGATGCGAATTTGATGACCCTCTATGGGATGAAGGCAGGCGCTAAGTTCAGGGTATTTTTCGGTAATAACTGTGAGAGCACCGCTTATAACAGAATCGAGACCAATAATTGAACCATCGTATGCCAGAAGAATAGAATCTGATACAACCTCTTCTATCTTTATATTGATATTTACGTGAACCTTGACAAGGACCCGCTTGGTATAAGTTATCTTAAACTCATTTTCGCTGATGTATGAAACAGTAATAGGCTGATGGAATCTATCAGCTACATACTCGTTGATCTCTTTATAAGGTGCAAATATTTCCATATTATATTGTTTTTGATGTTTTGATTTTTCATTATGATTTGATGAGGCAACTCTTCCTCCGCCGTCTGTAGATTCATTATCTACTACAATTTCCGACTCTATCACATCACCATTATCGTCTAACTCCACTTCTTCTATGATAGTCCTTGCTTCTTTTGGGTTTGGCTCTGGCAGAAGTTTTGACTTGATTGATACAATCTCCGATTTTCCGAACCATTCTTTAAGTTTGGCAAGAGCCTTCTCCTTAATCTCATCAGTTATATAAGGAAGAATCTGGTTGATAGCAAAGAGAAGTATCGAGCCATCATCAAGTAGACCTGCCAGAATAAAGTCAGGGATGAAATCAACAGGAGCAATGAAATATCCTAAAGCTGCCATTACGATAATCTTTTTGCTTGTCGGCACCTCGGAGCTCGTCAAAGCATAATAAAGAAGAAGAACATGATAGACTGTTGAAGCACCAGCCTTCTTAGCAACCGCTCCAATCTTCTTCATCAGATCCGAAGGATTGTACTTCTCCTTGAAATCATCGATCTTATCATTGAAATATCCTGTAGTTTTCTTAATAAAATCCTTGACTTTCGATTTTTCCTCAGTAGAATCGGAAGATTTCACATCCGGGTCGAAATATTCAGCGAGCAAAGAGGAATCCCAGCCGGAAGACAAATAATCCGGAATTTCTGTCTCAACCTTTCCATCTACCTCAACGACATTTGCCGAGCCACATTCTGGACATCTATGACCTGAAATGATTTTCGATACGCTTTTGAGTGGATTTTGCAGAAGAGACTTGAACGAGCCTTTCCCAAGCCGCTCCTTCAGGTTGACGATGATCTCTTTTCCATCAAAAACAGATCCGCAATCCTCACATAAATATGATTTCTTTTCCATATTCTCTAATAAATTTAAGTTTCGCAAGCTCAACTTAAGGGTTAAGTGGTTAAGAGGTTAAATTTGCCAATTAAAAAGACATAAAATTATCAGGATTTTAGGCAGATTAATAACCCTTTAAGCAAATAAGCTTATAACCTTCAACTTAAGCGCACGAAAGTTGAGTTAATGAAAAAAGTCAAATCCTTTCAAATTATATAACAAATAATCTCCATTTTCTATCACTTTAGGGACTTTGCAATATTCATTTATCCCTATTTAGGGATGATGTACGCGATTGTGGCATTTCGGTCTTATGTATTAAGGGCCGCTTCCGTCCATCTGGGTGGCAATGTGCCGGAATGGGTGGTTATGCTCTGGTACTTCCAATATCGACCCACGTCCTATCCTGTCGCCGAGAGCGAATATGTTTTCCTTCCCGGCAATCCCTCGTACGCGCACGCCCGACGACGTCGTCGACGACTTATTCTCTGATTCTGATTTTGATCCTGATACTGATTCTGATACTGATTCTGATATATGATATGGTGCATCCGAATGCATGCTTTTGCATGCATTTGCATCCGGAAGTTGATTAGTATCCTTTGTTTCCGTTTGCTTTGATGTCTGCTCTGCTTTTTCCCAACGGGTATTTGCGGCGGCGCGTCTTCTTTCGCATACTTCCGAGCGGTGTTGCTTCATACGGTCTATCTCGTTGCGTATAAAACCGAATGCAATGTTTTCCATCACATTGAGTGAGTTGGAGAGGATGCCGGTAGTTGCATATTCTACTATTGCTTCCATTACGTTCCATCGCTCCTGCAACGGAAGGGCTTTGAGCGGCTGTATCCATGAGCCGATGAAGATAAATGATTTAGTACTCATTTGTCTGTTCTTTTAAGATGATTAAAATTTTACACTGTGTCTTTCCGATGCAAGCGATGCATCCCTAAGACACTGCAAAATTACTATGCACTCTTCCCCAACGCCCCTTATCTTACGAAAGTTGGTTCTTTCCTAATTTAAGTGAATTAACAGTTCTATTGATTTCTGGATATTAA
>CAZWJO010000045.1:0-22294 GCA_964634905.1 uncultured Sangeribacter sp. | reverse complement strand
AGACAACTCGACAACCAGACAACTTGACAACCAGACAACTCGACAACCAGACAACCAAAATAACTATGATACAAAGACTATTAAATTGGATGGATGCCTCAACCTGCAACTTCTTGGCCGTGGCTACCATCTGCAAAGAACTTGACAAAGCCGGTTTCATTCAGCTTGACCCAAGAGATGAATGGCAACTGGAAGTCGGCGGAAAATATTATATGGTGAAGAATGATTCCGCCGTGTTTGCTTTTGTTGTGGGTGTGGATGCCCCGGGTGATTCCGGATTCAGAATCATTTCATCACATAGTGACTCACCTTGCTTTAAAATCAAGCCTAATTGCGAAATATATGGTGAAGGGGGAGTGGTCAGTCTTAATGTAGAAAAATATGGCGGCGGAATCATGTATACATGGTTTGACCGTCCGCTTTCCATCTCCGGTAGGGTAATGACAATGGGGAAAGACTATCTGCATCCGGAAACTACATTGATTGATTTCAAGAAGCCATTATGTACCATTCCTCATCTTGCCATTCATTTTAATAGAGAGGTGAATGAAGGCAACAAATTGAGCGTACAGAAAGACATGAAGCCAGTGATTGGTTATTTTTCTAAAGATCAAATCGATCACTACAAGGAGCATGGAGGTGTCTTAAAATGCATTTTGGCTGAGCATCTTGGTATTCAACCCGAAGAGATTATTGATTATGAACTTAATCTCTACCCATTTGAGCACGCAAAACTGATCGGAGTCAACCAAGAGTATTTCCAAAGTGGCCGCATAGATGATCTTAGCATGGCTTTTGCTACGCTGGAGGCACTACTTCAGGAATGTGACGCTCCATGCGGAGCTACGCGAGTGATGGCAGTTTTTGACAATGAGGAGACTGGATCCGGAACAAAGCAAGGTGCTCATTCTCCTGTATTGCGTGAGATTCTTGAGCGTATCTGCATTTGTGTAGGATTTGGTTCGCAAGCATTCTACCGTACCGTAGCCAATTCATTTATGATTTCAGCCGATGATGCTCATGCATGGCATCCTAATTATAATGACAAGTATGACCCAACCAATCATCCTATGATAGGGGATGGACCTGTTGTTAAGATAAATGCAAATTGTAAGTATATGACAGATGCAGATGGGGCAGCCGTCTTTCGCTTATTGTGCGAAGAAGCTGATGTCAAATGCCAGTATTTTGTCAATCATTCCGATGTGGCAGGGGGTTCTACTTTGGGTAATATCCTGACTGGTCAGATTGATTTGCGTGGAGTGGATATGGGTGCTCCTATATGGGCAATGCACTCAGCTGCCGAAACAGCAGGAGTACAGGATCATTTGGATATTATCACTGTATTTAGGAAATTTTATAGTTGAGCATATCATAATGACAAATTGTCAAATTGTCAAGATATCAAAATTGCATAAAAAAGACTACTCCTTTCGGGGTAGTCTTTGTAATATTTTCATAATTCTTTCTATCAGCTTGCTGGTGCTGGGCAATAACCGTCTTCTACGCAGATGTAGTGGCTTGTAGGATGGTCACAGGCAGGACATTTTACCGGTGGCTCTGTGCCAACGTATTCGTATCCGCATACGAGGCAATGCCATGTGACAGGTTTCTCACGTTTCCAAAGTGTTCCCTTCTGGATCATATCAAGGAACTTTGCAAAGCGGTCGTAGTGGAATTTTTCTACAGATGCGATTGCCTCAAAGTGAGAGGCGATATCGTCGAAACCTTCCTCTTTTGCAGTCTTTGCTGCGGCCATATAGTACTCATATCCGCCTTCCATCTCTTCCTTCATAGAAGTCTGGATGTTGTCGACAGTCTTGCCAAGGAACCCGGCTTCAGTAGCTACTGTAGCATTAACTTCTGTATTCTGAAGCATTTTCAAAAATACTTTAGCGTGATGAAGCTCGTTGTCCGCAGTCTCACGGAAGATAACTCCTACGGGGAAAAGACCCTCTTTGTCTGCTATCTGTGAGTAGTACAAGTAACGCGCGTATGACTGCGTCTCGTTTAGATATGAGGCACTGATCAATTGTTCTGTCTGAGTGCCTTTCAGACTTTTTTCATTAGCCATTTCAATCAAGATTTTAGATAATTATTGGAATCCGGTTTTATCCGTATCCACTGTTTCGGTCATTCTTTGGCAATAAAACAATAAGGTGAACCTGTCGGTTCACCTTATATATATTTTTTTCAAAAAATAATGTTTATTTCTGCAGAATATATGTACGACGAGGAGCAAGTATACCTGTCAAACGCCCTTTTTTTACGTAGAACTCCTTATTATATACCTTATCGCGATATTTTCCATCAGGAAGCGAAGTGGCTACATCTATTGGCTTTGAAAGTCCGGCTAAGTTGATTAGGGCTGCTCCTTTGTTTCCACGGTTTACTGCTAATACTTCGCCGTCTGAGCAAGTCTGGATATCTTCGGGTTGACCTGACATTTCTTTGCGGAAATGGTTTACAGCAACTACTTCGGGATGGAAATATTCATCGTTCCCGGCTTCACCAAGGCGGTTGTTGCCCCAATAGTTATCTCGCGTAGATCCTGCAGGTCGAGAGAAGAATAGGGGAGTGCCTTTGTCTCTTGCAGTCAGGAATACCCATGCTGTGCGTATCTGATCGTCGGTGAGATGTGCTGATTCGTGTGCGTTGCAATAAGTGTCATGACTCTCTACCCATGTTGTCAAAGTCTCAGGTGAAGCTGAATGATGCCAATCCTTGATGTCAATGCCTTTTGCAGAGCCCTTTTCAAGCATTTCGCGAAGAATCCAACCATAGCTTGATGCAGTCTGTCCGAAATATTCTTCATATTCCTTTTCGGGAACATTCTTATCTTGAAGCACCTCTCCATAGACAAAAAGATCTTCGTATGGGACATTGAGTTTTACACCTTTCACCGACTTTTGTCCTGTAGCCACATCCCAGAAATCATTCTCTGTCACTCCTGACGCGGTGTCGACAGGATCGGAATGAACTCCGATATGCTTCGCTGTGTCATATCTAAATCCCCGCACACCAAGGTCGAGTAGATCGTTAACAAACTGCATATAATATTTCTGAAAATCCTTGTTCTCTGTGTTTACGTCAGGAAGTGCTCCGGATCCCCAAAGAGTACACTGAAGACGATCGTTATAATCTTGAACTGGATTTAGACCTTGGGAATGGTAAAGCTTATTGCGTCCTCCTACTGCATTTACGAGGTCGTCGCTCACTGCGTCCACGTCGAATGCAGTGTGGTTTGGAAGCACGTCAACTATCACTCGTACATTATATTTAGAAGCAGAGTCCATCATTTGCTTGAGTTCATCGCGAGATCCTACTATATGGTTTCCGATTTTCCAGTCAGTCGGTTGGTAGTAGAAATACCATTGGCCTTCTTTCTCATTCTCAGAGAAAAGCATTCCTTTTGACCCTTCGGGATTCCAGCATTGCTGCACTGGGGAGGTCTGTACCATAGAATATCCGGCATCGGCTATCTTCTTCATGTTGGCGGCTATATTCTTGAAGTTCCAACTCCAAGCGTGGAGGATGGCTTCTGTACCAGAAGGGTGAATGTCGGAATACTTAGTAAATCCCTTGTTGGGAGATGCAGTAATAGCTGTTGCCATGGTCGCAGCTACGGCGAGTGAGATGAATTTTTTCATTATCTTGGGGTTATAGATTAGTCATTTGAATTTTTCAATTACAAAGTTAATCATTAGATTTGAAAATGAAAAATATTTGATATTAAATATTGTTGATAAACTCTAAAAGTAGCTAATAATGAGGAGTTTCCAAGTATGGTTGTATAATTTATTGATTTATAGTAAATTGCTCAAATATTAAGATTTTGTGCTAAATGTTAAAATTTATTAATTACATATTAAAACATTGAAAAATAGCACAAATAACTTGCACGTGTCATAAATATGTATTATTTTTGCAACATCAAAAACGATAGAATCTAACGATGAAGAAAACGATATATATCTTGCTCGCATGCATGATGTGCGGTATGACCCAAATAGCCAACGCTAAGCGCCCCAATGCCCACGCAGAGGCACACAAACATCAACTTGCTGCTGCCCGAACCATCGGACTCGACAAGACCACAATAACAAAGATGGTGGAAGAAGATATCGCAGCTCGTGAAAACTCCAAGGCAATTGTTAGTGCGGAAACAGATGAACTTCTCAACGACCTTCTATCTGAAGCTCGCAGCCATCTTGGCAAGAGATATTCGAGAGGCAGCAAAGGTCCAAATGCATTTGATTGCTCAGGATTTTCAAGCTACGTATATCGCCAGTTTGGATACTCTCTGTCTCCTTCTTCTCGAGATCAATTCAATCAAGGTGACAAGGTAGACCGAAAAGAACTCAGAAAGGGGGATCTGGTATTCTTCAAAGGCCGTAGCACAAAGGGTGGCGTAGGACACGTTGGAATAGTTGTCGATGCTGATGAAAAGGGCAACTTTACTTTCATCCATGCTGCTACTTCTAAAGGAATCACAGTGTCGAGCTGCAACGAACCATATTATGCATCTCGTTTTATGGGAGGAAAGAGAGTTATAAGTGAATAATAAGAGGAAATAATGAATAAAAGGGATTGCTTAGGCAATCCCTTTTTTTTGACGATTCTCTTTATTTAGAATCATTCTAAATAAAAGAAATACAGTATTGAAAATCAGTGGAAATAAAAAAAGATGTTAAAATAGGAGACGAAAACGTTTCTTTTTTTGAAAATTTTATCTTAACTTTGCAAATGTTTTCGACAAATTTGACCTTTCGACTTATGCACTGGGGCGAAACTTATGTCTTAAACAGAACCTGAGAAACGAACACAGAAATGAACGGAGATTACAAAGAAAAATGGAACAGGTGCCTCGACATTATCAGAGATAATGTCGGGCAGGATCATTTTAACACCTGGTTTTCTCCTGCCAGGGCCATAAGATATGAGGATAACAAGCTGACGCTTGCTCTCCCTTCTAAATTCTTTATGGAAGAATACGAAGACAGGTTTCTTGGGTTGATTTCAAGCGTTCTCCGTAAAGAATTCGGACCAAATGTGCAGTTGGGCTATGAAGTGGAGGTGATCGGTGGCGACCGTAAGTCGGCTGTCAATTATGCGAGCCCTATGCGAAGCAATGCCGTCGACACGAAATTTATGCAGTCGATTCAGCGTCCTGCCTCTGATTTCTTGAAATCTCAAGGTGGAAAGACTGTTGAATTAGATCCTCAGCTTAACCCTGCCATGACTTTTGAAAACTATTGTCTTGGCGATAGTAACAAGCTTCCATATACCATTGCTCATTATATCGCAGAAAATCCCAATAAGTCAGACTTCAATCCATTCTTCCTTTATGGATCGGTAGGAGTAGGGAAGACCCATCTTATTCAAGCTATAGGAATTCGAATCAAAGAGAGAAATCCTCGGGCCAGGATTTTGTTTCTTCCTATGAGGCAATTTCAAAACATGTACGTCAATGCGTTCATGAATCAGAAGGTGCCTGTATTCATCAATTGGTTTCAGCAAGAAGTGGATGTCCTTCTTCTCGACGATCTTCAAGAGATTGCCGGAAAGACTAAGACCGCAGAGACTTTTTTCCCTATTTTCAATCACATGCACCTCAACGGAAAGCAACTTGTTTTCACATGTGACCGCCCTCCAATGGAGCTTGATGGATTTGAAGATCGTCTTATCGACCGATTTAAATGGGGTGTAACAGAGGAACTTCCAAAGCCTGACTATGCTTTGAGGAGAAATATTCTCAAGTTTAAAGCTCAAAAAAACGGTCTTGCACTTTCAGATGATATTATCGATTGCATTGCGAGTGGTGCCACTGGAAGCGTCCGTGAACTTGAAGGAATCGTAATGGGATTGCTTACCCGATCGATTACTCTCAATTGTCCGGTGACTCTCGAGCTGACGAAAGAGGTGATGCGACATACGATTAAGTCGGCTCCAACCAACAAGCCAATCAATTTCGATATGATTGTTGATGCCACTGCGGAGTACTACAAGCTCAATCCGGACGTGATTTTCACTAAAAGCAGGGTAAGGGATATTGCAGATGCACGCCAAGTGATCATGTATCTTTGTCATGATCTCACTGGATTATCATCGTCGGCTATAGGTGCAAAGCTCAATAGAAGGCATGCTACCGTGCTCCACGGCATAACGGCCGTTCAAGACAGAATCAAATATGCAAAGGATGTTCAGGAAGCTGTCACGGCAATACGAACGGAAATCAACCGGATGGCAAAAATATAAAGCAGAATCCCTCAAAAGGGATTCTGCTTTATATTTTTGCCAAAGTGATAAGGATAAATAATAACATTAAATGTCAAACAATTAAGTTTAGCTATTTGAAACTCAATGTTTAATATTCATAGTTTATTACTTTTTTTCTTATTCCAAGGAATATGCGATTGATTCAAGGAGAAGGATAAGGTCAGAACGAGAGCCACCGAGAGACATGAGTGTATCTATGTCTGCAAGTATCTGTGTCTTCCACAGACGCTTCTCATCGTTCGGACGAACTGTCAGTCGATAAAGTTTTGTCGCTTCTGACATGTCTTTGTTTAGGAATGCTATGTGCCCCATCAGGCGATAATCTTCTTCTGAAAGACTTATGTTGGGCATCAATTTCAGCTGAGCATCAGCTTTCTTGAGATCTCCTGCTCTGAAGGCGCAACGTGCAATTTTGCGGATCACTTCAGGGTCGTCAGGCATTTCATAATCTATTCGATAAAGTTCTTGTAGAGCCTCTTCCCATTTTCCCGCATCTGCGTAAGTGTCAGCAATGAGCATAGAGAGATTTTTATCAAATTCTCCATTTTCCGGGCGAGCTTGTTCAAGATATTCCAACGCATTGCGATAATCACCCGCACGGCGATAGCATATACCGAGTCTTCGTGCTATCCATCGGCTTTCTGGGTTGAATAACTGGGCTTTCATATATGCTTCTATTGCCTCCTGATTCCCATTTTCTGATTTTTCATAGCAGAAACCTATCTTTTCCCATACATGCGACGATGAACCAAAGCGTGCCACATAATTTAGAAGAGGTAGGGCTTCGGCATAATATCCGCGTTTGAAGTAGAACTCTGCTATTGGTTCGACTTCTTCACCTGATGTCATGGCTTCTGCTACTACGGGAATCGACGTGAAATCAAGTGCCGAAGCAAATGGGTCGAAAAATTCGCCTCGTTTAGGAAAAAGCTTGTGGAATCTATAGAGATCACGAAGATATCCGATCAGAAATGTGTCAAATTCATTGCCTGCTCTGAGAGCCTTAAGTTCTTGAATCTGTTCTTTCATCTGCTCAGTCTGTCCGCGCATTTGAGAGAGCACCATTTTCCTTTGCATTTCGGGCATGGAGGAAAGCGAAAATGCAAAAGAATATTTGTCTGAGTCACACATCAGACCGCTCATCTCAAGCATAGATGAGATTCCTTCCTCGTCGGAGGCATGGAGAGATCGAAGCATAGGATGCTCGACAGTGAACGGGAGAAACCAGTTGCGCACCTTTCGGAAAAACGGGTAATTCTTCAGATTGGAGAAAGCTACCATCATCACGTCCGCTCCTTCCGACTGCATTTCTGTAAGTTCCCTAAGTTTTTCTTCAAGACCTGATTTGCTAAGAAGTTCCTCCCATTCGGGGTTTGCCTCCAAGTCTGCAAATGATGATTCTTCTGAGGTCTTTTTCAGTCGCTGGATTATGTCAGGTCCAAATTGCATAAGACCCGGTATGACCTCACGTTGCATTTTTCGTGACACTCGGTCAGTATCCCGAGTGCGAATAATATTCTTTACAATGCTTCTTATCTTTTGCTGTATTCCTTCGATGTCGGAAAGAGACTCAAGGGCTTCCATGACGCCCTGATCATCGGCCACTTCTTTTGGCCAATGGCTAAGCACAAAGATAAGAGTAGAAAGTGCTCGCGATGAAATCCTGGGCTCTTCAGCCTTTGATAGGGTTATTAACATCATCAATGCATCATGAGAATAATATTTCATTACCGACAATCCTACGGCTGCAATGCAAAGGACTGCAGTTGTGAAAGGTAAGGTGAGAGATTTAACAGTCTCTTCCACTGTTTTGTAGTCTTCTATTGAGAGTTTGTCAGCAGTCCAGATGATATTGAATATTTTTTCTTCCAAATCTTCTATCTGTGCCATTAGGGAATGGGGATATGTCCCTGCCGTAATAGAGAGATCCGCCATCGCCTTCAACTCGATTATTTTCTTGATGCAGTCTCGAAGATCGGCTGGACGCAGGCGGCACATCCTGAGAGTGGAATAATAGATTTCCGGGGAATCGCTGGAGGCTCCTTCTTTTTCAATCTGCTGGGCAATATCTACAAGAATGTGCCTGATATTGGCCAGCACGGCTTCCCTGCCAGGGTCAGCTAAACCGCGTGCAAAGAAGTCAAGCATGTACTTGTAAGTGCTTTCTGATTGGGAAACACGATTTAATGCTCCTTGTACAGGTACTTCCGTAAGTCTACGGCGAATGAGTGTGAAGCTGTCTTTATATCGGCCTGCATTTAAAAGTATTTTTATCTGTTCGGGAAGAGAATATTTAGTCTTTTCTTTCATTTTTAATATTATTTGGGGGTGTAAATTCACGGATATTGTCCGTGTCCTATAAATAAGAACAAATAAAATGCCAAAAATCGTTGTTGACTCCATATTTTTTATTAATTTTGCATTTTAATTCAGCTTTCGCAGGCGAAAGCTGAGGTTTATGGGTCTATAGGTTTATAAGTTATTAAAGAGGATAGTGGAATTCCCTTATATTAACATAATCCTTAGCCCTTAATTCGTAACCTTTTAATTATATATTTAATATGGTAATACAGAGATGGCAGTCAGTCATGCTGCTGATTGCAGGGGTAATGATGGGGATTTTCTCATTCTGTTCGCTTGGCCAGATTCAAGCAACGGATTATACATTCAACGTGACCGCACTCGGCATCTTCAGAGAGGGTATTCCATCAGCTCCGGATGAAGCGACTGGAATCAGCACGATAATTTTGTTCATCCTTTCGCTCTTAGGGTGTATTCTGCCGATTATCGATATATTTTGCTTCAAAAATATGAATTTGCAGAAAAAAGTGGCATTGATCTCTGGCCTGTTCAGTATAGCGTCTGGTGTGATCGCAACTTTCACTGCTTCCGGTTTCGCTTCCGATTTTCAAGCAAACGTAAGTTGGGGAGTCTTTATCTGTACTCCTCTGATTGCCCTTATCGCTGAACTCATAGCCTATCGTCTCATTTCAAGCGACCAGAAACTACTCCGAGCTGCAGACAGACTCCGATAAATAATTAACGATAACCAATTAACGTACAGCGTACAACATACAACGTAAAACGTACAACGCAAAACGCACAACGTAAAACGCAAAAAGCACAACGCAATAACAATGGCAAAAGAACTAAAGAACTTTACAAAAAGATCAGACAATTATTCTCAGTGGTATAATGAACTCGTAGTTAAAGCCGATCTCGCAGAGCAGTCTGCAGTGAGAGGGTGTATGGTCATCAAACCATACGGATACGCTATTTGGGAAAAGATGCAGCGTACCCTCGACGATATGTTTAAGGCTACTGGTCACCAAAACGCATATTTTCCGCTTCTTATCCCAAAATCATTCCTTTGTCGTGAGGCTGAGCATGTGGAAGGGTTTGCCAAGGAATGTGCTGTAGTGACTCATTATCGTCTGAAAAATGACCCTGAAGGTAATGGGGTGGTAGTAGACCCGGATGCAAAGCTTGAAGAAGAGCTTATTATCCGTCCAACTTCAGAGACTATTATTTGGAACACATATAAAAACTGGATTCATTCTTATAGAGATCTTCCTTTGTTGATCAACCAGTGGGCAAACGTAATGCGTTGGGAGATGAGAACAAGGATGTTCCTCCGGACCGCTGAATTCCTTTGGCAGGAAGGCCATACTGCTCATGCTACAAAAGAAGAGGCAGAGGCAGAGGCAAGAAAGATGCTTGATGTATATGCTGACTTTGCTGAAAATTATATGGCTGTGCCGGTAATAAAAGGAGTGAAATCTCCCAATGAAAGATTTGCCGGTGCTATTGATACTTTCACTATTGAGGCCATGATGCAAGATGGAAAAGCTCTTCAGTCTGGTACAAGCCATTTCCTCGGTCAGAACTTTGCAAAGGCATTCGACGTGACCTTTATCAACAAGGAAAATAAACCTGAATATGTATGGGCCACCTCATGGGGCGTATCTACTCGCCTTATGGGAGCTCTTATTATGACTCATTCTGACGACAACGGTCTTGTGCTTCCTCCTCATCTCGCTCCAATACAGGTCGTGATAGTTCCTATATATAAAGATGCCGAAAGTCTTGCAAAAATCTCGGAGAAAGTTGATTCAATTGTCAAAAATCTCCGTGCTAAAGGTATAAGTGTCAAGTATGATGATGCCGACAATAAGCGCCCAGGCTTCAAATTTGCTGATTATGAGGTGAAGGGCGTTCCTGTTCGCCTCGCTATAGGTGCTCGTGATCTTGAAAATGGTACTGTAGAGGTAATGCGTCGGGATACTCTTGAGAAAGAGACGCTTCCATTGGAAGGAATCGAAGACACAGTGGAAACTCTTCTTGAAGATATTCAGAAAAACCTTCTTGAAAAGGCTCGTAAATATCGTGATGAGATGACTACTACAGCTGACACATACGAGGAATTCAAAGAAAAAATCGAGAAAGGTGGTTTCATTCTCGCTCACTGGGATGGTACTCCAGAGACTGAAGAATTGATAAAGGACGAGACAAAGGCTACTATTCGTTGCATCCCTTTCGATGGAGACACCACTCCTGGCGTGTGTATGGTGACCGGTAAGCCTTCGGCACGTCGCGTGATATTTGCCCGTTCTTATTAATTTAAAGGATATGAAGAATAAAGCATTGACTCTTGTGGCTGTAGGTTGCATGGCTTTTCCTGCTTTGTCAGCTTCTCCACTAAAAGTAGAGGATTATTGTGATTTGTCTTTATGTCGTCCTGCGGGTATTGGAGAAATGCGTCCTTTGGCAGATGGAAAGACCTACAGCATGGTAAGCAAAGATGGCCGCAAGATAGAAGTTTATAGTTATGAGACTGGCAAGAAGACTGGAACGCTCTTCGATATTGACGCTGTGAAGGGTGATTTGAAAATTGACTCTTTCAATGGATATAAAGTTTCGGATAACGGACGCATGATTCTTCTTTGGAACGACGTTAAAGGTATTTGGCGCTATAGTTTCACTGCAGAATACTATGTCTACGATATCATGCGCGGCACTATGCAGCGAGTGTCTTCAAAAGGAGCTCAACGTGGCGCAATCATGTCGCATGATGGCTTAAGAGTCGCTTACGTCAGAGACAACAATGTCTTCATATCCAATCTTGATTATAAGACGGATATTGCTGTCACCACTGATGGTGCGGTCAATAAGATCACTAATGGTGCACCCGATTGGGTATATGAGGAAGAGTTTGGAGTGCAGTGTAGTCTTTGTTGGAGTGGCGACGATCAGATGCTTGCATTTGTGAAATGGAATGAAACTGATGTCCCTACCTACAGTTTTGACGAATACAGATCATTCTATTCTAAAGATCCTATGGGCGATCCATACCCGACTTCTTTCTCTTATAAATACCCACTACCAGGTTATCCTAACTCTGTCGTATCAGTACATGCTTACGATCTGAATTCAAGAGTTACGAAGGAAATGGAACTCCAATTGGGAAAAGACGACTATGTGCCCAATATCCAATTTGATGGAAAAGGGGAGAGGCTGATGGTCATGAAGCTAAATAGAGACCAGAATGATCTGAGGATCTACAGTGTCAATCCGGCTTCGACTGTAGCTACTCAGGTTTATTCAGAACAGAGCAAAGCGTGGATTGACAATTCAGTATATGAAATGGTGCATTATGGAAATGATTCATTTGTGATAGCATCTGACAAAACCGGTTGGAGGCATCTTTATGAATATAGCTATAATGGACGCCAATTGCGTCAGATTACAAATGGAGAGTTCAATGTCACTGCTTACTACGGAAAGTCAGCTGCAGGCAATCACTTTGTGCAGACCACAAAACTTGGAGCTGTCAACCGCAATGTTGCGATCGTAGATCCCAAAGGAGTGATGAAATTGCTACATGATGGTACTGGTTGGGAATCTTGCTCATTCAGCCAAGACTTCTCTTATTACGTCAGAAATTGGAGTGATCTGAATACTCCTCCTCAATATACTGTCTGGAGCACCGCAGGAAAGAAGGTGACTGAACTTGAAATGAATGTGGCTTATGCCTCCAAATATGCCGGAGCACCAAAATTTGAACTTACTAAAGTCAAAAACGCAATAGGTCAGGATATGGATGCTATGATAATGAAGCCATCAGATTTCAATGCATCAAAGAAATATCCATTAATGATGCACCAGTATAATGGTCCCGGTTCTCAACAAGTGACTAACAAGTGGCAGCTTGACGGACTCAACTATGTTGCCCAGTCTGGATATGTGGTGGCTGTTGTCGATGGTCGAGGAACCGGCGGAAGGAGTGCCGAATGGTGTCAAAGTGTTTATATGCATCTTGGTAAATACGAGACCGAAGATCAAATTGCCGGAGCAAATGAAATTGCTAAGTTGCCATATATCGATGCGTCAAAAATGTCACTTTTTGGTTGGAGCTATGGTGGCTATATGACGCTTATGGAAATGACAGCAGAAAACACACCCTTTAAATGCGGAGTAGCCATGGCTGCCGTGACAGACTGGCGTTGGTATGATTCAATATATACTGAACGCTTCATGCGCACTCCCGGACAAAACGAAGATGGTTATGCAGCTTCTTCTGCTATCGGTAGAAGCCAAAGGCTTAAGGGTCGCCTTCTTATAATGAGTGGCTCAAGCGACGACAATGTGCATTTCTATAACACTTTGAAATATACATCAAAACTTAGCTATGAGGGGCAAATCTTCGACATGATGGTATTTACTGGCATGGATCACTCTTTGCGGATAGGAAATGCAAGAGCACAACTATATCGTAGGGTAGTTGATTTCCTGAATACCAACTTAAAATAAATATATTTATGACTGACTTACATTGAAATGGATGAACTAAGGAAAATCAATAGCATGCAGCTCTACTATCTGTGGCGCAATCTTGCTCTTTCGCTTCTTTGCATAGGATTAGTGATGGGTGGAGTGCATATTCTGCCATTTTATATGGCCCCCGCTCTGTCGCTTTTTCTATGCGCCGGGCTATATACAATGATTTGGAATAATAATGGAGCGAAGAACAGTAGTTGCATGGTGATTCCGGAAACCATGTTATACAGTCTTCTCGGATACACATTTATAAGTATTATCCTTGTAGTGATACAAGTTTTAGGTCTTTATCATTTCCCTAATGAAATCATATTTTTCAATGATCCATTTCTCCCTTCTTTGATTTTGCTTCCTACCGCTTTGGTCGTGTCTGCTTTCGCTTTGTTTTTTAAGAGACACCTGCCTACCTACAAGCAGTTTCGACTACACTATGGAGGTGCAAGGGAAAGAGGATATTTTGGATTGATGACCAATAGTGAAACCAATCTCCAGCTGCGGAATATGGTCGGTATCTTTGCTGTCTTGACTGCGATTGTATGGTATTATTATCTTAATGAGTATGTCAGCATCAATCAAAATGGTCGTGACTGGTATGTGTTCCTTTGGATTGTTGTTATTGCTGTGATTCTTGACGAAGTCTATTTTATGATAAGATATTTCAATCTTTATCTTGATCTTCAGGAGCATAATGAAATTATAACTCCCGAGGAACTCCGGGATGTCACAGCACATACATTTCTACGTTTCTATGTCATTTGCGGTGAATATATTTATATCAATAAGAATGCCTTAGATCGTCTTAATAATAGAAAAGGAATTTATGACACTCCATTCATAACCAAAAGGACAGTCAATGGAATACCTATTTCCGACGTAAAGAAAATCGTAGAGCGTATGACTGGTAAGGAGAATGGCGAACTCCGTTTCTTCTTTGGCCGTCATCTCGCAGGAATAGATAAGCACTCGCTTCTCAGATATTTCTATTTCTTGGATGGTGACATTTCTGACTACTCTGATATGTGCGATGAAGGGGAATGGGTCCATTTTGATGATATAAAGAGAATCTATAATACAGAGCCTCTTAAGCTTGGCACTAATGCGCTCAATGATTTGAATCGCCTTTCTACCATCATTTTGACAGAGAAAACTTACGATGAGGAAGGAAACAGGAAAAATAAGATTAAGTCATATAAAGCAACTCTGACTCTTGCGGACGTAAGAAACAGCCAACTCGATTTCCAAGATGATAAGTGGATGCATATTGCCGACTTCAATAGCGACATTAAGTTTTTCAAACTTAAAAAATTTCTTCGTGGAGCATCTGGAAAAGATAGCGGAAAAGCCTACCATAAGAAATATTGATAATAATATCCGATAAACCCCATAAATATGAAAGGGAGTCTTAGACCGGAAATAATAGCGGTAGTTGGGCCAACGGCGTGTGGAAAGACACGCCGTGCTGTTTCTATAGCATCTGCTTTTGGTGGTGAAATCATCAGTGGCGACAGCCGGCAGGTTTATCGAAGCATGGATATTGGCACGGGTAAGGACCTTTGCGAGTATGGCGACATAAAATATCATCTCATTGATATTGCCAATGCTGGAGAGAAGTATAATCTTCATAGATTTCTTTCTGACTTCCGCAATGCAAAAGAGGATATAATGCGAAGAGGGCGACTTCCGATACTATGTGGAGGTACCGGAATGTATGTTGAAGCTGCTTTGTCTGGGATTGTAATGCCGGAAGTGGAGAGAAATGAAGAACTTAGAGAATCTCTGAAGGGGAAGAATCTTGAAGAGCTCACAGAAATTCTCAAGACTTATAAGACTCTTCATAATTCAACAGACGTCGATAGCCGTGATAGAGCTTTAAGGGCTATTGAAATCCAGCAATACTATACAGAACACCCGGAAAAAGCTGTAGCTGCCAACCGTGAAAATGTAAAACCTCTTGATAGCCTTGTAATTGGAATTGACATTCCTCGGGATGCGCGTAGGGAAAAGATATCAAAGAGACTCAATGCAAGGATAGAAGAGGGTATGATCGACGAAATCAAAACCTTGATAGCAAATGGAATTAAGCCTGAAGATCTCATTTATTATGGTCTCGAATATAAATATGTCACTCTTCATGCCATAGGTGAGCTTAGTCTCGGAGAAATGAAGCGCCAACTCGAAATTGCGATCCATCAATTTGCCAAGCGACAAATGACATGGTTTCGGGGAATGGAGAAGAGAGGTATTCCTATTCGTTGGATGCCATACGATGTGTCTGATGAGGAGTTCTTAGAAGTTGTTAAGACTTGGCTCGCTGAGTATGTTGATAGAAAGGTATGTGAAGTTTGATGTTCTTTCAATGAAATTAAAAAAATAAACTTAATATAAGTTGTAGGTTTTGAATAAAATTGCTAATTTTGCAATGATGTTGGCATTTTAAAGTCAATTTCTAAAATAACCTCTATATATTCAATACATATATAGTCAAATAAGAAATTATCATGATACTCGCAAGTCTTTTTGACGCATCGCAGTTTTTCCAATGGTTTGTAGAGAACGCAAACTATCTCTTTGTGTTTCTTTTCATGACGATAGAGAGTTCGTTCATTCCGTTCCCAAGTGAAGTCGTTGTGCCTCCAGCTGCGTATCTTGCATGCACAAATACGGGCGTTGGAGGAGACATGAATATTTTTGTAGTTGTTTTAGTGGCTACATTGGGTGCTCTTTGTGGAGCTTTCATCAATTATTTCTTAGCGTTATGGGTTGGTCGTCCTATTGTTTATGCTTTTGCCGACAGTAAGTTTGGGCATGCTTGCCTAATAGATAGAGAAAAGGTTGACAAGGCGGAAGCTTATTTTGACAAACATGGTGCTGTATCTACATTTGTAGGGCGATTGATTCCCGCCATTCGCCAGCTTATTTCCATACCCGCTGGTCTTTCAAGAATGAACATTGGAGTTTTTGCTCTCTTCACAGCGCTTGGAGCGATGGTTTGGAATGCGGTGCTTGCCGGTCTCGGTTATTGGCTATCTCTTCATGTCTCGCCCGAAGATTTGTTTGAGAAAGTGGAGCAATACAATAGTTATCTGACTTATGCAGGTTATGCTCTCCTTGGGATATGTATTCTCTATATCCTTTACAATGCTTTCAAAAAGAAAAACTACGATACTAAAAAATGAAGATTTCTCCGTCGCTGCTTGCAGCAGATTTCCTTAATTTAGGAAAGGAAATAGAAAAAATAAACGCCTCTGAGGCAGATTTCCTTCATCTTGATGTGATGGATGGTGTGTTCGTGCCAAATATTTCTTTTGGTTTTCCTGTGCTTCAAGGAGTAGCTAAGGAATGCAAAAAGCCACTTGATGTGCACATGATGACTGTGGAGCCTGAAAAATGGATCTCTCATGTTCGAGATTTGGGAGCTTCTATTATGAATGTACATCAAGAGGTCTGCGTTCATCTTTATAGCACTATCCAACATATTCATGATGCAGGGATGATGGCAGGCGTCACATTAAATCCGGCGACTCCTGTTACTACACTTGAAGACATTATAGCTGATCTCGATTTGGTGCTTCTGATGTCGGTGGAGCCGGGTTTTGGTGGTCAACCTTTCATCTGGCACACGCTTGATAAAGTCAAAAAACTGAAAGAGCTGCGCGATAGAAGCGGTTCGAAGGCTATGATTGAGATAGATGGAGGTGTCAACGAAAAGACTGGAGCCGAACTCGCCGCTGCCGGAGCGGATGTGCTTGTGGCAGGAAGTTATGTTTTTGGCAGCAAGGATATGGATGGGGCGATAAGGAGTCTTAAGATTCTCTAAGGAGGATTATAAAAAATGCGATAGAACTTCCCTTTTGCGATAGAACTACATTTATGCGATAGAAATATTATTTGCGATAGAAAATTTTTAATTTAAAACTTTTGTCATGAAAAGAATTGTCAACATGATGCTTCTTGCATTGATGGTTAGCTGCATCTCATCATGCAAGAACGATTTGGATTCCTTAGAAGGAGGAAACCACCGTATCCAGAGAACCAAAGAGAAACCCAAGTTCAAAACCCTCTGTTTATCGTTTGGAGGCGACTTCGCCGACTTCATCAATGAGGAAGAAGAACCATTATTGAGAGCAGAGACTGGAGATACTTTAGTCGGTATTAATGTCCTTTACTCAAATAAAGAAGATGGTATAGAAAATCAACCCTATGCTTATGGTCTTTTCCCAAGGACAGATAAAATTTATATTAATCTTCTTACTGGAAATACTTATAATTTTGAAGCTTCTATTCTTATTGAAAAAGAGGATAAGATGGTCGATAATTCGTCAAGTACAAAAGGTTACGGACAGCCATTTAGAACTACCAATGGTGATGGATTTTTCCCTTTGGATGAGATGGATAAGTTTAAATATGCTTACGAATCTACTAATAGTTTTAAATTTAAAGAACTTCAATCTGGTACTGCCTTGGTTTATATAGATAATAATCAATTTGGAGAAATGCGTTTCCCAAGAGTGAAGAGATTTAAAGGTGAGGTATCTGCTTTCGATCCATTGTTATTAACTGACGTCAACATACCAATGAATTATAAATGTTTTGGTCTGAAAATTGAAGTGGAAGATATCCCAGATCACACACAAATATCTTTTAAAGATGTTACAGATTCAGAGACTAATCCCAATAATAAGAATAAGAATCCAAATACCGATTATCAATATTTTCTTCAATTCCCAAAAGATAAGTGGTTGAATAAAAGTTCAGAAGAATCTAAGTCGTGGGAAGGACTTTATTCCCTTAATGATTTAACTAAAGATACTCAAGACTTTAAATTGAGATTCTTTTGGTACAAGGGACCTGGACTTACTATCGAGCAATTTGATTATCCAGTGACAGTCGAAGCAAAAAAGAAAAAAATCCTAAAAATAAACGTTTCAGGAGATGTAAATGAGACGAAAACCGGTAATATTATTATTGCTCCTCTTATTGATACTTTAGTAGAAGATGAAGAGAAGGTGAATCATGATTTCAATCAAAAACCATAATCTCAAGAAAACATAGATTCTTACTTACTATTCCTCTTGTCAGGACGTGCAAAAAACTGATGAAAGATGCTGTTGGAAGTGATGACTCTGTCGCGTGTCTCTACATCGTGAAGTAATCTGTCTCGATCTTCCTTTGTTGAGGAATCTTGAGGATGCGCCATGTGGCCGATCATCAAAAGCACTAATACCATTGCGATCAAAAGTACTAATACGAGTAATATTTTTAATACGGTAATCATATTATTGCTGTGTTTATAATGTTTTACTTCTGTTCTATAAAGTGTTTTCTTCTTTAATATTATAACACAAGGATTCTATTAGAGGTTCATTTAAGAATTTTTAAAAAAAAATACCGTTTTATTAAACTATTAAAACTCCAAAGTGTTTATTAATTGAAACCGTGAGAGAACAACGGCGTATAGGAAGCGCTGACAGTCTTAACGATTTCCACTACACTCAGTTTGAGTAAATCTAAAACCAATGAAAATGAACAAAAAATTCTAAAATTCCTAAAGTTATGAAAAGAACCCTTTTGATTCTTGCCGCAGCACTCACTCTAAGCGGCAGTGCATTCGCTAAATCGAATGCTAAAAAGAACGTAGAACAGAAAGCTCTAACTTCTTTCATCGCACAGAATGCCGGTACTCTCAGCCTTAATGGTGCAAGTGTTACAGATATGCCAGGTGTCAAGTTTGAGAATGGTAGCGTAACTGAAATAGACCTCAAAGGAAAGAAACTCCAAGGTACGCTCGACCTTAGCAATTTCCCGGCTCTTACTAAAGTGGATGTTTCCGATAACCAGCTTTCAAGCCTTATTGTCGACAACTGCCCAGCTCTCGTTGAAGTTAACGCAGGTCGCAACCAGCTGACTAACTTCTCTTGCCAGAATTGCCCTCAGCTCCAGGTCCTGAAGCTTTATCGCAATCGCCTTTCTGACGTTGATCTCAGCGGTGTTCCTTTGTTGAAGACTTTCAACATCTCCAGCAACTTCCTCGTAGGCCTCGATGTCGCTAACTCTGCTAACCTTGAGACTCTCAATGTAATGAGCAATCGTCTCGAACAGCTCTCCGTAGCAAATTGTACAGCTCTGAAGCACCTCTATGCAAGCTACAACGAACTTGAGCAAATCACTCTCTCTGGTCTTTCTGCACTCCAGAACCTCAATGTAAGTGACAACAAGATCTCTAAGATGTATCTTCAGAATCTTCCCGCTCTCTTCACTGTCCTTGCAAGCGACAACCACATGACAAGTTTCGGTATCGACGGATGTCCAATGCTTAGCGACCTCTGGCTTCCTTACAACTCTTTGACTCAGTTCTCAGTGCAGAATTGCCAGAATCTTGCATTTGTCGACCTTCAGTACAACAACTTGTCAACTGTTATTCTCAGCAACTTCAACCAGCTCCAGAGAGTTAACATAGCTCAGAATCCTCAGCTCGTTACACTTGATGTTTCTTTCGACTCTATCCTTCGTTTCGTAAACATCTCTGGCGACACTATGCTGACCGACTTCCGTACTCAGGCTTCTCCGCAACTCCACCAGATCCTTGGCGTTTGGAGCAACTACATATAATTCTCCAACACAACGTAATATTTATAAGACACTATAAAGCCGATATCCCTTTGGATATCGGCTTTTTTTTGCTTTTTTGTATGCAAAATTTGCAGAATCCATCAAATATTCTTACCTTTGCACATGAAGAAGAACAATTAATAATAAAATTTTACATCGTTACATTTTTATGGATTTTAATATTAATGATGTCTCTGGAGGTGTAGTCAGCAAGTTCGCATTTGGAATGCTCACTTGTCTGCTGACTTCTTATAGTGTCTCTATGGCTGTGCATGATCAAGCATGGACTACCGGATCATTTGTCATTATTAGTGCTGTAGGAATCTTAGTGATTGCATGGCTGATATGGTTTTTCTATATGTATTTAGGTGGAAGAAGAGTGGTGCCTGTTCATCGCAAGCCCGGAGCAGTAGTTGAAGTAATCAATTTAGTATTGTTTGCAATATGGGTTGTAAGTGAATATCTTTGGAAAGCAAATCCAATATGGGTGATTCTCGCATGGGGTTTGTATGCTTTCTCTGCACTATATTATGCTATGTATTGCCATAAATATGGCAATGAGGCCTAATAAGGTTCAGGCTATTTATGGAATCGAATCAAACCACTACAGGAATAATTGAGGAATTCCTGATGATGGATGAAGGCCTCTCTGGCCTTTGTCTCATTCCTGATCTTCGTAATCTTGAAAATGAGAAGAAGGATCTGATGGGGCTCTATATGACATGGGCAATAATACCTGAGCAGACTCATTCATGCAATGTAGCAGTCGTAGATGGTTCCTGTAGATTTTATCCCGATACTGATGCCTTGATTACATTCGAACGAGATGTCCCAATAGGAGTCAAGACAGCTGACTGTGTGCCGATTCTTGTCTATGCTCCGGATAAACAAGGTATAGCGGCCATCCATGCAGGATGGAAGGGTAGTCTCGGAGGAATTGTAGATAATGTGATGGATATTCTTTTAGAGAATGGGACTGATCCTTCCCAGTTGAAAGTGGGTTTTGGGCCATCTATCAGTAAGGAAGTATATGAAGTGAGTCAGGAACTTGCTGATAGCTTCATAGACGCAGGATACAGAGATTATGTATCACTCCCTAATGAAACCATAAAAAAGTCCCATATCGACCTTCAAGGGGTCAATATGGAGAGGTTTTTAAGAAGAGGTGTAAAGGCCGAAAATATAAAGCTCCATTCCGGATGCAGTTATGGCTCTATTATGAATGATGGCACGCCAATGTATGCAAGTCATAGAAGGAGTGGAGGTGCTCCTGCAAGAATGCTTTCCTGCATTATGATGTTATCCCATTAAAGTCATAAAGCCCCATTTCTTTTGTGACAAATTCACTATATCATAATAAAGGGACACACTGTTTGTGCGTCCCTTTGTATCGATGTATGTCTATTTTACTTTACTTCTTTACCGTTCATATCGTAGACTTTGTCAGTATTGGCATCAACCCAGTCGTTAACTTGAACTGTGAATTTGATTTGGTCGCCAATAATCGGTGTGCCTGGATATGGATCATCAGGATCGATAGTTCCTGCGCCATTTGTAAAGTCGAGAGTGTAGATATATTTCTTTCCTTGTTCCCATGTGCCTGAAAGTGGAATTGAGGCCCAACCGTATTCCCTTACTGGTTTAAATGTGAAATCACTTTCAGATGGGAATGGATAGATCTGCACGCCGTTATCGGTTCTTGTGATATTGACGAGAACGCTCAGATAAGCTTCTCTCGCCACATTGTCCGGGTCACCTGTGGGGCTCCAAGGAGTAAGGGTCTGTGGCATCAGCATTGCGTTGCCTGAGGCTCCCATAATGGAAACTGGGGTGGCAGTAAGGGTAGTGGTATCGCAATTAGAAGTATATATTGCGGTATCATGCCAATCATCAAGAGTCCATTGGTTTGTGTTGAAATCAAATGTACCGGTATATTGGACGCGACCGATTCTTGCACCAATCACCTTATAGGTATAAGTGTCATTTTCAGACTTAGCACGCAGTTCTATCTGAGAGAGACGGTGGTCGAATGTAAGCTCTACGCCGCTCGTTTCGTTGTCTTTTCTGGTGCCTGAGGCATTAGCTGTAATAAAGTCAACTTGGTCTGCAATCTCTTCCGGAATTGAGAAAGATTCAAGAGTCATTCCGCTGTTGTCTTCTTTCATGATAATGTCTGCGCCAAGTTCATCTTGAGAAGGAGCGTATGCGAAGAAGTTGATCTGCTGCTTTGGTGCAAGCCAAGAATATTTCTTGCCATTTGCGGCTGTGAAGAAGGAATCAGAACCTTTGTCAAACTCTGCATTATCGAAATATAAGGAATTTTTAAATCCATTAAATTTTGTTGTTTCAGCAGTTATGGTAGAATCTCCAAATACTGCAGAGACATAGATCTTATCGAGATTGGCATTGGTAGTTTCGGTGGCTCTGGTTCCCATAGCAGATCTGAAAGATATGGCTTCGTTGGTGGCTTGACGTACACTTACCGGTTCGTCTTCTGAGCATGATGCAAGAGCTATTGCGCTCACTGCCATTAAAAATAGTGGTGTCTTTTTCATAATATTGTGTGTTT
>CAZWJO010000044.1:2810-23530 GCA_964634905.1 uncultured Sangeribacter sp. | reverse complement strand
AAGAAGCCTTCATAGCCCAACTCCAATTGGCAAAATCCCTCGATCTCCCCGTCATAATCCACTGTCGCGACGCCCTCGACATCTGCTTAGAATGTATCCAAAACGCAACCAGTGGCCATCCCAACAACCCGACAACCCAACAACCCGACAACCCGACAACCCAACAACCCGACAACCCGACAACCCGACAACCTGACAACCCGACAACCCGACAACCCCTCATCTTCCACTCCTTCACCGGCTCCCATGAAGACGTCAGAAAAATCCGCCAAATAGCCGATCCATACTTCGGCATAAACGGTGTGGTGACTTTCAAAAACTCCGGCTCTCTCCCCGAATCCATCAAAGAAATAGGCATCGACCGTCTTCTGCTTGAAACCGACTCCCCATACCTCGCCCCCGTCCCCAAGCGTGGACGTCGAAACGAATCCTCTTATCTCTCATTCATCAACAATAAAATTGCGGAAATCCTCGGTATGTCTCCAGAGGAGACCGATCGGATTACTACCCGCAATGCAAAATACCTTTTCAAGATTTGAACCATCTTTTCAGTCTCCCTTTTCATCAGCCGGTAGTGATCTTCACTCTGGTGCTCCTGCTGATTCTTGCGGCTCCTGTAGTATTCAGGCGTCTCAGGATTCCTGATGTCGTGGGATTGATTTTGGCTGGCGTCGCCGTAGGTCCCTACGGTTTCAATCTTCTTGAACGAGATGCGTCTTTCCAGATTTTCGGGCAGGTCGGTATTCTTTACCTTATGTTTCTCGCTGCCGTGGAGATAGATATGTACCACTTCAAGAAGAATCTACGCCAGGGTCTGACCTTCGGTCTTATTACATTCTTTGTTCCCGCCATCCTTGGGATGATAGCCGCACACTATGCATTTGGCGCCGGACTGACCACATGTCTTCTCCTTGCAAGTATGTATTCTTCTCACACTCTGATATCCTATCCTGTTGTCAGTCGATTTGGTCTCCAGAATGGGAAAGGGATTATCCTTGCTGTCAGTGCCACTATCATAGCAGTCCTTCTCGCCCTTATCACTCTCGCTTCTGTCATAAAACTTCAGGCTACCGGCAAGTTCAGCATCAATGACATCATAATGCTTCTGTTATATACCGCCGGATATGCTCTTGTGGTTGGATACACATTTCCTGCTATCACGAGATTTGTGTTCCGTAAGATGTCGGATGCCGTGTCGCAGTATATTTTCATTCTTGCTTTGGTTTTCATCGGTGCGGTGCTCGCACAAGTGATAGGGCTTGAATCGATTCTTGGCGCCTTTTATGTAGGATTGGTCCTAAACCGTCTCATCCCCAGTAGGTCTTCATTGATGCATCACATTAAGTTTGTCGGAAACGCCATCTTCATACCCTATTTCCTGATAGGAGTCGGAATGCTTATCAATGTGCATGTCATCTTCCGTGGTTGGACGGTAGTATGGGTAGCCAGCAATATGATTATAGTGGCAATCGTCTCCAAATGGTTGGCGGCATGGATAGCTCAAAAATCATTAGGCCTGACTCCGACCGACCGCCGTATGATGTTTGGCCTGACAAGTGGAAAGGCTGCCGCTACTATTGCGGCCACTATGCTCGGATATCAATATGGCATCATCAACGAGGATGTCATGAATGGAGCTGTCCTGATGATTCTTGCCTGTTGTCTTGTCGCGTCTGTCATGACAGAGCGCACTGCTATCCAAATGAGAATCCAACTTACTGAAGCCGAAATGGAAGCTGCAGGTGTGGAAAGCCCTGAATTTGCAAGGCAGATTGTAGCCGTTTCTAATCCGATTACGGCTGAGGGACTTATGAGGCTGGCTGTCTTTATGCGCTCTCCGAAAAATACCGAACCTATCACAGCTCTCTTCGTACGCAATTCCGATGACCCTAAGAGTTTGCGTGCCGGTAGGTTCTCACTCCGTACTGCGGCTCAAGCTGCTCAAGAGATGGGTGTCACTGTTGTGGAAGAGGAGCGGTTCGACCTCAATGTTGTGTCGGGTCTGAACAACATGATCCGCCAGACTCATGCCACCGATATTGTCATCGGATTCCATAGAAAGGCAAATATAGTGGATTCGTTCTTTGGCCAGATGGTCGATACTTTGTTGAAAGAGACTCTCAAGATGGTGGTGATGTCGCGATGCTTCATCCCTATTTCTACTGTCAGAAGAATCGTGGTTGTGGCAGGCAACAAAGCCCAATATGAAACCGGTTTTCATGATTGGGTAGCTCGTATAGGCAATCTTGCCCAGCAACTCGCTTGCAAGGTGATCTTTCTCGTATCTTCCGAAACCTCGAAATATATTGAGGAAATCATCTCCACAGATGGCTACAGTGTAAGACGCATTTATCAAGAGATGACTGATTGGGACGACTTCATTCTTCTCTCCGGTGATGTGGGCTCGGAAGATCTTCTTGTGGTGGTAGGTGCAAGAAAAGGATCTGTCTCCTACAGCACAGCCCAGGAAGATTTCCCAGAATTTCTCTCCAAAAACTTCTCCGCCCACAACCTTATGGTAATCTACCCGGAACAATTCAACGGTTAATAAAACTTAATGCTCATTGTTTAATGTTTAATACTTTATATGCAGAGTTAACTTCTCTCGATGTCAACCTCGCAAACGCGACGTTCCGTCTCATCCTTGCCCTCCTATTAGGTGCAGTAGTTGGAACTGAGCGTAAACATAAGGGCCAAGTGGCTGGTATCCGTACTTTCGCTCTCATATCCATGGGTGCTTGCCTCTCTATGCTACTATCCATTTATGTCCCACAAGAATACATGGGTCTCAAAAATGGAGACCCGGGACGTATCGCCGCCCAAGTCATAACGGGTATCGGTTTCCTCGGTGGCGGAGCGATGATCCAACAGCGTGGAGTTGTCCGTGGCCTGACTACGGCAGCCGGTATCTGGATAACTGCTATCATTGGCATGGCAGTCGGTGTCGGCATGTATTTGGCTTCAATTATTTGCACATTTTTGATATTCTTGGTGATTGTAGGATTCAACCGTTTTGAGCATGTGATCCATATCGGACAGGAAACCAAAGTTATTTCAATCCGAAGCAAAGGAATTCTCCGAAATATCGACGACTATGAGCGACTGCTCGGTGATGAGGGTGTCCACATTTCCAATTTCTTCATTGAGCAGAATTTTGAAAATAATTATACGGAAGTAAACCTTGTAGTACTTGTACGTACATCCAAAAAACTTATGAAAGCAATAAATCGCCTCGGAGAGGCTCACGATACCCTTTCGATCACCCTTTCAAATCAGATAGACTTATGATGCCCCAAATGATTCAGGAGACTACCTCCGATATCCAACAAACTATCTTCACTGAACTGAATCCGGATGCTGGCAAAGACTCCGGTCATAGTTCGGAAGATAACACCAACGGCTTAATACTTGATCTCGCATGGATTTTAGTGCTTGCCGCTATTGCCACACTTGTTTTCAAGAAGCTCAAGCAGCCTGTTGTCCTCGGTTACATTCTCGCCGGTTTCCTTGCTTCACCGAATTTTACCTATCTTCCATCTATCTCGAATCTCGAAAATATAGAGATTTGGGCTGATCTCGGTATTGTGGTTCTTATGTTCTCTCTTGGTCTGGAATTCTCATTCAAAAAACTTATGAATTCCGGGTCGTCCGCTATTATTACGGCTTTGATAATCATAGTGGGGATGACTATGGCAGGATTCGGGGTAGGATATATGCTTCATCTAAATACAATCAACTGTATTTTTCTCGGCGGTATGATATCGATGTCGTCTACTACTATCATACTGAAGGCTTTCACCGACCTTGGGCTCAAGCAACAAAAGTTCGCCTCGATGGTGCTTGCAGTGCTTATCATTGAAGACTTGTTTGCTGTCTTGATGCTCGTGCTGCTTTCCTCCATTGCTATGGGCGACGTGCATGGCTCTGAACTTGTGTTCAGTATAGCGAAACTCTCTTTCTTCCTTATTATATGGTTCGTCGTAGGTGTCTATGTCCTTCCCTCTCTTCTTGAAAGATTCAGTTCATTTCTAAATTCCGAGACCCTCCTTGTAGTCTCGATGGGGTTATGCTTCTCGATGGCGGCATTCTCAGTGATGTGCGGGTTCTCCCTTGAACTAGGAGCCTTCGTGATGGGCTCAATTCTTGCTGGAACTGTCTTTGCTGAGCGTATGGAGCATGTTATAGCTCCCGTTAAGGATCTTTTTGGAGCTGTATTCTTTATCTCCGTGGGAATGATGGTCCAGCCTTCTGTCATCGCTACATATTATCCCCAAATTCTACTCCTTGCAGTGGTAGTGATTGTTGGTATGATCATTTTCGGCACACTCGGAATGCTCGTGACCGGTCAGACTCTCCAAGTGGCGATCAAGAGCGGTTTTTCGCTTACGCAGATTGGTGAATTCTCTTTCATCATCGCATCTCTTGGTATGGGTCTTGGTGTCCTTGACGCATCTCTTTATCCTATCATTGTAGCAGTTTCTGTAATCACAATATTCACAACCCCATATTTCATCAAACTCTCGACTCCGGCGTATAATTTCGTTGAAAAACATCTTCCCAAAAATCTTAAGTTCCTAATCACAAGATATTCATCGCAAGTTGTCGATACAAATGAGACGAAACGTCTCTGGCGCGAGATTCTGGGCAGGTATATTTGGCGTATAGTCCTTTATTCAGTGATCCTGATTGCGATAATGATTGCTTGCCGGCAGATGCTTTTCCCATTGATGGAAAATTTGATTCCAAAGTGGGGTCACTTGGTGGCTACAATTATCTCGCTCGTCATCATGTCGCCGTTCTTGACCGCCCTCTCGTTCACTACTATAAAGTCTGACCAAAAGATGAGGCTCCATCAGACTGCTTCTTTCTATGAGGTGCCCCTAATTGCGATGAGTGTGATCCGCTATATTTTGGCTCTTCTATTTGTAGTTTATTTCCTGACAATATGTTATTCTTCATGGGTTGGTTGGATAGGAGGTACTATCGGGTTTGTGCTCATGGTGGCATTTGCTTCCTCCAAGCTTATGAGAAGCTTCAAGAGGATGGAAAAGAAGTTTATGAACAATCTCAACAATCGGGAAAACGCTCGGAGTGGTGCCAACAATAAACTCATCAGTGATCTCCACCAGGCTTATCTTGATATAAAGCCACAATGCCGTTTTGCAGGTGATAAATTGAAGGATTCCGGTCTCCGCAGTGAGTTTGGAGTCAGCGTCTCAAGTATCCGGCGTGGCGATGAGTTTATTCCTCTTCCTACCGGCGACACACGTATTTTCCCTGGTGATACGCTTGGTGTGATTGGCACCGATAACCAGATAAAACGTCTCAACGATGAGATTGACAAGGTCACTCATAAGAAAGATTCCCTCCGCCACACCGATATAGAACTTAAGAGCATCCTCCTGACAGAGAATTCTCCGATCATAGACCGGCCTCTCTATGAGACCGACTTGCGCAACGATTACTTCTGTATGGTCATTTCCGTACAACGAGGAGACAGCGAATTCATCAATCCCGGACCGCAAACCGTCCTCCAAGCCGGCGACCTGCTTTGGATAGTTGGCGACCCGGCCCAATTCGACAAAATGAAATAAAATTCATCCTAACTATTCACTGTTAACTATTCACTGTTCACTAATATGCCCCGCCGTCCCTTCACTTTCGATCGAGTAGTCCGCATAATCTTTTCCTTGTGCGGCCTTCTGATCACACTATATCTCCTAAACATTCTCAGTGATGTTCTGCTTCCATTCTTCGTGGCTTGTCTGATAGCATATATACTCGAGCCTTCTGTTGAATTCAATAAGCGGATTTTGGGTTGTAAACGCCGCTTTTTCCCGGTAATCATCACCTTGCTTGAGGCAATATTCCTAATTGGCGTCCTTTGTTGGATTCTCATTCCATATCTTGTGGATGAATGTAGAGAAATGACGAAGATAATCCGTGACTATGCGTCAAGTCAGATTCAAATACCCTATATATCAAAGGAAATACATGACTTTATTCGTCAAAATGTCGATTTTGACAAGATTGGGCGTCTCCTGAGCCGTGAACAGTGGTGGGAGCTAATCAAAAATAGCCTTAATCAGACATGGTCGTTCATAGGCAGCTCCCTAAGTCTTATTGTCGGAGTTGTAAGCTGGCTTATCGTGGTGCTTTATGTGATTTTCATTATGCTTGATTATGAGAGGTTTGTGCTGTCACTCCGGCAATTGATACCATACGGTCAGCGCAAGCAAGTTCATCATATAGTTAAGGACATTGAAAACGCGATGAACCGTTATTTCCGAGGCCAGTTTTACATTGCTTCACTCGTAGGTCTTCTGTTTGCCGCAGGTTTCCTCATAATCGGGCTTCCTATGGCTGTGATTTTCGGACTTTTTATCGGAATGCTCAATATGGTGCCATATCTCCAGATTATTTCCCTCCCTATTGCTGCATTGCTCTGTCTTGTAGGATCAATTTCAGGCGGACCAACGTTTTGGGTCCTTTTCTGGGAATGTATGGCAGTATATGTAGTGGTGCAATGTATCCAGGATCTAATACTGACCCCTAAAATTATGGGAAAAGCGATGGGACTCAATCCCGCGGTTATTCTCCTCGCCCTATCTATATGGGGTTCCCTATTAGGTTTCCTTGGCATGATCATAGCCCTTCCACTGACGACCCTCCTCCTTTCATACTATGATCTCTACATAGTGAAACGCTCCCTACCCGAAAATCAAAATGAGGAAGAGCAAGACACATAGCCTTCAGTTAAAAGCCCCTGAACGTAAGAGAGCATGCTCCGCATGCGCCCCACTGCGTCAAAATAAGTAATATCAAAATTAGTAATAAAGCAAGCTCCGTAAATTATACATAATTTATTATGAATTATTGAAATAGTTCCAAGAGCATCCCCTCAGCAGCCTTGCGGGCTGCCGCACGCTGGCCGATATCATTCATGATAATCACAATGCTATGCGTAGGAGCAAACTCCTCATCAAGTTTATAACCGGCATAGCATTGTATCCCCTTCATACTCCCCGTCTTCATGGCTACGTATGCATCAAGAGCAGTATCTTTTAAAAATTCAGACAACGTTCCCTCTTGGCCTGCAAGAGGCATAAACGAAGCATACTCTTCATTATCCCCCATTTTCTGAAGTATTCCATTGATAAAGTTGGCTGTCACCTTATTCGACCGAGATAAGCCGCTTCCGTCAATCAGAGTGACACCCTTTACGGGCACTCCTGCTTCTTCCCAGTATCGAAGCATCTCGCCGGCTCCTTCACTTGTAGCTCCTTTCTTGCCTCGTGCCAAAGCAAATGCACGGAGGAAAGTCTCTGCAAAAAGATTGTCACTTCGCATCATGCAGCTCCGCATCACTTCTTCGTACGTATCGCTCACATGATCGAGTAGGAAAGATGCGTTTTCAATGTCTTTTATTCCATCATTGTCAATTATGGTGCCCCCTTTAATAGAAATCCCTGCCCCTTTGAGTCGGGAACTCAAATAGTTAAGGAAGGAAGTCTCCGGGTGCTTGACTGCCCTACCTCCGGATGCATTGCGCCTGAAGTTTAACGAATGGCTTCCAGTTCCGTAAGCTTCTTTCAAATCTGCCGCCACCCAACTCGGAGGACAAGCAGGACCTGCATAAAGAGATGTGTCAACGCGTAAATTCCCATTGATAGTCGTGATTCCCTTATGCCGTAATGATGCAATGATTTCCTCCGCAATGTCTGCTGATTGTGGTTCGCAGTCCGCTCCCAATGTCGGGTCTCCTCCCCCTACGATAAGCAAATCTCCTTCAATTGTATTCCCATTTATTTGTCCATCAGCATAAACCAATGTGTGAAACCTATCTTCTGGTCCCTTCTCTCGAAGAAGCCCTGCTATAGTGACTGTCTTCATGATGGAAGCAGGAAGCAATGGCTTGTCTGCATTATGAGATGCAAGGATTTCTCCCGTCTGCAAGTCTTGCACCAGTACTGCTGTGCTTCCTGGCGTAATACTTTTAGACCTCAAAAACTTATCGACTGGCGAAGCTCCAAACAATGAACTGAACGCCAGTAATAGTAATATTAAAGTTATGTTTCGTTTCATATAAATATTCTCTGTGTGTCCTCTGTGTGAGTTTTACAAACTACAAAATTAATAAAATCCCTTGAAACTTCCAACTTTAATCCCACTTATGTGTTCTACTCATAGAAAAACTAATGCAATAAGTAAAACTAAAACACACAAGAAAAAAGAAATGAAAAAGTTACTTTATCTCCTTCTTGTCATTCCTTTTGCAATGATGATTTCATCTTGCTCCGATGACAAAGATCTTCCGAACGTTGACATCACAATGTCGTTCGATAATGCAGTTGTAAAAGACGGCACTGTATATGTGATCCAAGACTCTGTGTTCTCGATAACAAGCCTTACTACGAAGGCTGTCGACAGCAACCAGCAGTCTGCTATTGTAAACGTAAGATATTTCTGGAATGGAATTCCCGCCCCGGGTCTCACTTGGAGCAGTTTCCCGATGGAGATCAATATGGAGGAAATGCCTCAGCCGGAATCTGGCAACAACATCCTCGGTCTTGATGCAACTCTCCTCGAAACCGACAAGTCGATCTCCTATTGCACAATGAGAATTCCTATCAAGGCAGTTGAAAACGAAGAGGCTCTCCCCGAAGGCACAACTCTCGGCGAAGCAACCCTTACCTTCACAACTTCCCAATCCAGCAAATAACGCCTCCTCCTCAACACTGTGCTGAGGACGCAGTCCGAAGTTAAAGAACCCTCATGAGGACGCACGCCAAGTGCGTCCTTTAATCTTTTATTTTTATATATTAAGTATTAGAAGATTTCTATAATGCAATTTTGATCGATTGTCAGCCTCAAATAATTATGCATTATGAATTATGCATTATGAATTATTACTTAATCTTTATTAAAAATTTTGCCATCTCAAAAAAAATCCCTAAATTTGCATTCCCAATCGAAGGAAAGATGCCGGAGTGGCCGATCGGGACGGTCTCGAAAACCGTTGTACCCTTACGGGTACCGAGGGTTCGAATCCCTCTCTTTCCGCAAATTTTTAAAGCGAATCCGTTGTAATCTATAAAATTCCTTGCTTCCTTTGTAAAACTGTCAGTTGTCGAGGAAGGGATGCGCAAAACCTTAAAAATACCACTCAAAAAATTATGAGTGGTATAAGTGGTTATCGTGTAATATCATGATGGAGTTTCAGAATGTCACTTTGAATTCGGATAAAATATCGTCTGGAGATTGGTGCATTTGACTAAAGGCAACTATTCTTTTCCCAAGGTCTTTGATAGAGCCTCCGATAAAATAAACGGTATCATCAACGATAAGAAACCTGTCATGAACGTTGGTACAATGAGAGAGTTTTATTTCAGGATATTGAGCATTATGCTTCTTTATATCCAGTTCAATCTGAGATTTCTTAGGATGAGTATAAATCAAAGCAGTAACTCCCTCATTCCTTTTATCGAGCGTTTTCAATACACGATCATCTACAAAATTATCTATCAAGATAATGCGATGATTTGCTTTGCGGACTAAGTCAGAAATCAAAGTATATGCATCGAATATCTGTCCTTCATAGAAGAATCCCTCAATCGGCTGGGCTTCTTTATCATCAAGTCGAGTCAACACCTCATCTATTTTCTTATCAGTATCGCTCAGGTGTTTTTGTAATAAGAGCTGATGATGTTCTACCGTTTCTAATCGTTGGAAAATTCGCGCATTATTAATTAAAAAGCTACGCATAGCAGTAAATGCTCTCATAATGCGTATATTAACCTCAATCGCAGTTTCCGATTTCAATACGCTGCTCAACATAGCAACTCCATTTTCAGTAAAGACAAATGGCATGTACTTAAGGTGTTGTCCTCTTCCACCGTTTAAGGTCGCAATTTGCGACCTTAAACATTCTTCTTTGGTCAACTCAAACATAAAGTCTTTCGGGAATCTATTAATATTACGACGAACTTGTTCCTTTAGTCGTTTGGTCTCAACGCCATACAATTGTGCCAAATCGCTGTCAAGCATGACCTGTTGCCCCCGAATTACATAAATTAGATTCTCAATGGGCATTACACCGGAATCAGACGATTCCGATAATGGAGAGGAGTTGATAAGATTGTATTCTTCCATTTGTTTCTGACTTTAGAATGCAAAATTAGCAAAATTTTTTAGAATTTCGACAATAATCATTAGATAATCAGTCGAAACGACTCATTGCATCAACTTTTATGCGATCGGCTATGTCGATATAATGCATCATGGCCATGTCATAACTATTCCCCAATGAAAATACCACTCAAAATTTTTTGAGTGGTATCAGTGTTTATCGGGAAATGTCAATATGAGTTTCTACCACCTTGGGCGAAGCTAATTATGCATTATGACTTGCTTTGGCTTGAGCATAGCTAATTCTGCATTATGCATGAGCATCACTTCCTTTCCAAAGTGATGGCATCGATGGCAGCGATCGTCACCAAGTCTATGATCTCACGCTCCGAAGCATTGCTGTTGGTGAAATAGACTGGCTTTTTCAACCCCATTTGGATAGGACCGATGATCGATCCAACGCCCATGCTAAGCAGCATTTGAGTCGTGGTGTTCGCTGCCGTAAGATTAGGGAACACGAGGGTGTTGACCTTCTTACCTTTCAACATATTAAATGGATATGTATGGTCGCGCAGCTCAGTGTCAATCGCATATTCCACCTGCATCTCACCATCTACATTCACTTCCGGATATTTTTCGTGAAGCTCCTTGACTGCCTTTGCCACCATCGTAGCCTCTTCATGCTTCGACGATCCGAAATTGCTATACGACAGCATCGCAATCTGAGGCTCAATAGCAAAGAATTTTACAGTATGGTCTGCAAGACGCGCAATATCAACCAAGGCTGCCTTATCAGCATCCGGGTTGACTGCAGTGTCGGCAATGAAATAAGTCCCCTTGCGGGTATTCAGTATATGCATAGTTGCAAAATGATTGAAGCCTTCCTGCAAACCAATGATTGAAACTACATCCCCTGCTGCTGATTCTCCTGCTGCAAATGATGAATATAGACATGCATCCGCATCTCCAGTCTCCACCATCATCATGCCGAAATATGACCTCTCATACATCTTCTCCAGCGCCAAATCGTATGAGAATCCTTCGCGTGATTTCTTTTGGGCGAGAATTCCGGCATAACGTTCACGGGTCTCCATTTCTCTATCATGGCGAGGATTGACAATTTCAACCCCTTCTAAGGAAAGACCCAGACGGGCAGCGCGCTTTTCAATCATCTCCTCATTACCAAGCACTACAGGACGACAAACACCTTCATGATGGCATCTGACAGCTGCTCGGAGCATATTGTCCATATTTCCTTCACAGATGACAACTCGTTTTGGAGTGCGGCGGGCAATCTCAGTGATTCGACGCATCATCTTGCCATCATCACCCATCAGGCTACGCAGTCTCACCTGATATGCATCCCAATCCGTAATCGGGCGTTTTGCTATCCCTGATTCGGCTGCAGCTTTAGCTACAGCAGGGGCGACACAAAGAAGCAACCGTGGATCGAGTGCCTTTGGAAGGATATATTCTCTTCCAAATTTGATATTGTTCATCCCGTATGCCTCATCCACAACAGCAGGTACCGGTCGCTTTGCAAGATCTGCAATGGCGTGTACGGCGGCTATCTTCATTGTCTCATTGATACCGGTAGCTCCGCAATCAAGAGCACCACGGAATATATATGGAAAACCGATGACATTATTGATCTGATTGGGATAATCTGACCTGCCGGTAGCTACAATGATATCAGGACGAGTCTCCATTGCGAGATTATAGTCAATCTCCGGGTTTGGATTAGCAAGTGCAAATACGATCGGATTTGCCGCCATGGAAAGTATCATCTTCGGAGTGACCACATCGGCTACAGAAAGCCCGAGGAATACGTCGGCATCCACCATAGCTTCTTCCAATGTGTGCAGATCACGGGTAGTGGCAAATTCACGTTTCTGCTCATTCAGATTTCCTCTATCGGCTCGGATTACCCCTTTCGAGTCGCACATGACGACATTTTCTTTCTTTACGCCAAGCTGTACATAAAGTCTCGTACAGCTTATCGCAGCTGCGCCCGCACCATTCACTACCAAACGGATATCTCCAATTTTCTTTCCTTGAATCTCCAAGGCATTGAGGAGTCCGGCTCCTGAGATAATGGCAGTGCCATGTTGGTCGTCGTGCATGATTGGAATATCACACTCTGCTTTCAATCGTGTCTCAATCTCAAAACATTCCGGAGCCTTTATATCTTCAAGGTTTATGCCACCAAAAGTAGGTGAGATGGCTTTTACAATCTGGATGATCTTTTCCGGGTCTTTTTCGTTGATTTCTATGTCAAACGCATCCAGCCCTGCAAATATCTTGAAGAGAAGCGCCTTTCCTTCCATCACCGGTTTTCCTGCCATGGCACCAATATCTCCAAGACCCAAAACTGCTGTTCCATTGCTTATTACGCCGACAAGATTCCCTTTATCGGTATATCGATATACGTCCTCTGGATTTTTTTCTATCTCCAGGCACGGATAAGCCACGCCCGGGGAATACGCCAATGCCAAGTCATGCTGTGATGCGTATGGTTTGGTGGGTACTATTTCGATTTTACCCGGTTTCCCCTCCTCATGATAATCGAGGGCCATCTCTTTCGTTACTTTCGATATGTTCTGCATAGTTGAAATTTTTTAATTTTTTACCTATAGCTTATGATGGTTGTCTTTGATACGTAATTATGCCTTTTGGGTTAAAAACTTTGCAATGGTTTGTTAGAATCAACAATCCATTGCAAAGTTAATCAAAAAATCTGAATATTTAGTCTTTTTTCTTTAATATTTATTCCTTATTCTTTATCTCTGTCAACATCGTCTCGATTTTCCGTGCTGTCTCTGCCGCTTGTGAAGTGAACTCTGCCTTAGGCTCTTCAGAGCTTTCTCCTATTTGTCGCTCATCAGTGAATATCTGGCAATCTGCAACAAGTGTAAAACAATTCTCCAACAATTCCGGCCATTCCGTCAAGTCCACTCGAGTCTGAAGAGAGTCAAGGGCGAGAGCAATATTAAAGGCAGATCGTGTGAGTACACTCTCCGAAGCATTATTCTCACAATTATAGATAAATGTATTGAGGCGCTTTTGAAGCAATGGTATCACCTTGAGAAGCTTATCTTTTTCTTGTGCTGAATGTAAGGCTCGCTGTTTTTCAATCTCAGAAGTCACGTCTATCTCCGACTTCATCGAACCCACTGCATTTAAGAAAAATCCCAAAATGGTCAAACCGCACATCACTTCAACTGCTGTCACACACTGAGCCCATCCATGAGCCGGAGTATAGTCGCCGAAACCAAGTGTTGTGATGGTCACAATACTATAATATAGCCATGATCCAAAGTCTGTTCCGGCTCCATCCGGAATCCGGAATTGTCCATCCGGTAGCAGCCAGTATATTACCGCAAACACTGGCACAAGACCTATATATGACCCAATCCAAATGATAGGCCTCACATTAGACACCACATGAAAGAAGTGCTTTATTCTCTCCGATATCTTCATAATACTAAATTTAGATAAGTTTATAATATATCGCTATAACAATCAAATCGCTAAAAATGCTTATTAATATTGAATTTTTCCTTAGGTCTCGTAAACCGAATGGCTTATTCTTCCACTAAAAGCAATAGTCAGGTCGGAGACCTGATGATGGTGCCGAAACCCCAGACTTCAGTCTGGAGTAGTTCATCATCACCTCAGAAGCCTCGGAGAGGCTATTTATGATAATGAATCAATCATACTCATACACAAACTCATCAAAATGCACAATCCCTGGGCTCCCATAACTATACATTCCAACCCGAGGTCCTTTCCAATCTCCCCATCGCATCTCAAATGGTTCTCCAACCGGCACAAACGTCTTTCCATCCAAACTATACGACAAATTATGCTGGTTTTCAGCTACATCAAAGTCTCCTCGAAAATAAATTATCTTTTCCGATACAGGTACTATATCAGTACTCTTACCCCCAACTTCTAGATATATCCAATTCCTGCCATCTTTTCTTGTCACTCCTAATCCGCGATAGACCTTTGACAGACAAGCCATACCGACATATTGTCCTTCTTCAATATCCGACACATATACCTTTACAGTTGCCTTTCCTCTATATCCTGTCAGTTTCTGCGTCAAAGTATTTGTGGCATTTTTAAGAGAATCACCTGGAGAGGCCTTTATGGATAGCCATCCCTCCTTTTTATCAAAAGAAATATTCTCAGGTATGAAAATATGATTAGCCTGCCATTGCAATCCAGTATTCTTGCCATCAAACGAATCGCTTGCCTGTGGTTTACAGATTTCTCTGCCTACAATGGGCATTTCCCATTCTTTAACGGGTTCTCCAACACCATTTCCATCATAATCCACACCCATTTTTGGCCACCCATCTTCCCATGTCATAGGTTGCAAGTGAACTACACGACCCAATTTTGGCACCTCCTGGAAATGATAAAACCACCAACTCCCTTCCGGAGTATCCACAATTGCTCCCTGATGTGGTCCATTGACATCGGTGCTCCCTGTTTCGAGCACTACCTTCCGTTCGTATGGACCATAAATTGAATCAGATCGCAACATACTCTGCCATCCTTCTCTGACTCCACCTTCAGGAAGGCTGATATAGTATTTCCCATCAAATTTATGAATCTTGGGTCCTTCCGCCACTTCTCCTTCATAAATGATAGTCCCTTCATCCAAAAGATACCGTCCATCTTGTGACATCTTGTGAAGATAAATTGGTCCGGCCCCATATTGGCTTCTCACCAAATAAGCTTGTCCATCTTCATCCCAGAAAGGGCACGGATCTTCCCATTTCTTTACCCCTTTCACAAGATGCAGTTCAGACCATGGTCCATGAGGATCCTCAGCTGTCGACATGAAGAGTCCCTCATCGGGAGTGCAAAAGTAAATATAATAGAGCCCATCTTGATATCGTATGGCGGGAGCCCACGATCCCCCTGCGTAATGCTTAAACTCATCCCATCCGGGATAATCAAATTTATCATATACTTGACTTATGATGGTCCAATTCACCATGTCTGTCGACTCCAATACCGGCATACCGATAAAATGGAAATCAGAACAGACCATGTAGTATTTATCCCCGACTCTAATCACATCAGGATCCGAATAATCCGCATTCAAAATAGGATTCACATACCGACCATTCCCCTGATCTCCCCAAGACAACACTTTCCCAAAAGCATTCCATCCTATCATCACAATAATCCCCAGTAAAAATACTAATCTTTTCATAACATCAGGCTTTTACTATATAACAATCCTCAATCTCAATTTTCATAAACACCTGCTTTCACATCCGTCCATCAAACTTCTCACAAAAGCATACTAAGTAATAGAGCATGCTCCGCATGCGTCCTGGTATGGAAGTCCCTATCTCTGAGTGGGACCAAGACGAAGGTCTTCTAACGTAATCAAGCATTCTCCGCATGCGTCCCACGCAGTCAAAAAGTAACTTTTATTCTAAATTCTAAATTCAAAATTCTAAATTAAAAAATAAAAATTCTAAATTATAAAAACATTTTATTAAATTTGCACTCAGAAACTAATATATTGCAAGATGAAGCCCCAATACCCCCTATTGACCCTTCTCCTATCAACGTGCGCCCTTACCAACATGGCTCAAGGCACACTCGAAGACTATAATCGTGCTTATGGTCTCAACACAAAGTACAATAATGGTTTCGTACCAAATGCTCGTGTCTATCCCCAATGGATAGGCGATACCGGTAAGTTCTGGTATGTCGACGAAAAGCAAGACGGCACTAAAGACTACACAGTAGTTGACGCTGCAAAGAAGAAGAGTGCTCCTCTTTTCGACAGCAATGCCGTAGCCTCTGCTATGAAAGCAAACGGAATTGAAAATGCAGAAGCTAAGGATTTGCGACTCGAACGGCTTAGTGTATCAGAGAATCTTGATACTTTATGGTTTAACCGCAATGGTCGCCAATGGACATACATTAAAAGTGGCAAAAATCATCTGCTTGATAGGGGAGAGGTCCCTGTCCCTCCTGCTCAACCACACTGGATGGTAGTGGACGAGGAAAAGGATTTCCCTCCGGTTCCTTCTCCCGACGGCAAGAAGGTAGCCTTTGTGCGTGATAATAATCTCTTTGTCCGCGATGCTGCAACCGGTAAGGAAACTCAATTGACTACTGACGGAACAATCGGGAATTATTACTCTTCATATATATATTGGGCGCCGGATAGCAAGAAGTTTGCCGTTAACAAGATTCGTCCTGTTGAGAAGCGCTTTGTATATTATGTGGAGTCCTCTCCGGCACAAGGCAGCCAACCCATACTCCACAAACAGGAATATGCAAAACCTGGTGATGAACTCCGATTCAAGATGCCTGTCATCGCAGATGTAGAGACCAATACAGTACTCATCCCTGACACAAAACTTTTCGACCATCAGTATGATATTTGGGGCCCACAATGGAATTCCGATAGCAAAGCTATTACATTTGAATATAATGAACGAGGTCATAAGAATTACCGTGTGCTTGAAATGTCTGCTACTGACGGCGCAGTTCGACCTCTTATCGAGGAATCTCACGATAAGTATGTGAATTATTCCAGAATATTCCGCAATTATCTTGAAGACGGCAAACATATCATTTGGAGCAGCGAGCGCGACAATTACAATCATCTGTATATGTATGACCGTGCTACGGGCAAACCAAGTCATCAGATTACTAAAGGCGACTGGTACGTGCGCGACGTAGTCAACGTAGATGAAAAGAACGGCAAGATATATTTCTCAGCCAACGGTGTCAAAAAGGATGAAGATCCTTATTTCATCCGCTATTATGTGATCAACTTTGATGGCTCGGGAATGACTGACCTGACTCCTGCTCCAGGTACTCATCGAGCTGTATTCTCCCCAGATTATAAGTATCTCGTAGATACTTATTCTACAGTCAGTGAAGCTCCTAAGACAGTTTTGCGAGACGCTTCCACTGGAAAAGAGCTTATGAATGTGGCTGAAGCCGATATTTCGGCACTCCTCGAAGCTGGTTGGAAAGCTCCTGAGGTATTCGTTGCTCCCGGCCGGGATGGTAAGACTCCTATGTGGGGTGTCATATATCGTCCAACAAATTTTGATGAAAACAAAAAATATCCGATTGTAGAATATATCTATCAAGGCCCGGGAGATCAGTATGTTCCCAAGTCTTTTGTCGGTCTCAACCGTAATATGAGTGCTCTCGCTGAACTTGGTTTCATTGTCGTAATGGTCGACGGTATGGGCACTTCCTTCCGCTCCCGTGACTTCGAGAATGTTTGCTATAAGAATCTGGTGGATGCGGGACTGCCTGACCATATTGCTTGGATAAAAGCGGCCGGAGACAAATATCCTTATATGGACACTGACCGGGTAGGTATATTCGGAGCATCAGCAGGAGGACAGGAATCCACTACCGCTGTCCTTCATCATCCTGAATTCTATAAAGCCGCTTATTCGTCCTGTGGTTGCCATGACAATCGTATGGACAAGATTTGGTGGAATGAGCAATGGTTAGGTTATCCTATCGACGAAAGCTATATAGAAGCATCGAATGTAGAAAACGCCCATCTACTTTCACGTCCATTGATGCTCGTGGTAGGCGAACTCGACGACAACGTAGACCCGGCCTCCACAATGCAAGTGGCAGATGCCCTGATAAAAGCCAACAAAGACTTCGAACTCGTAGTAATCCCCGGAGCCCATCACACTATGGGCGAGAGCTTCGGCGAGCACAAACGCTACGACTTCTTTGTCCGCCACCTCCTCGGCATAACCCCTCCCTCCTGGTCCGAAATCCAATATTAATAATTTCAAAACTGTGCTGAGGACGTAAGTCCGAAGTGACTTAAAATACCATTCATGAACACATCAAAATTATTCCTGACGGCTACACTCGCCGCCTCCATTGCTTTCCCTTCATTGGCCCGAGAATCCCGCCTACTAAACGATGGCTGGACTTTCACCTACACCCCCGACTCCACAAGTCAAGTTGCTTCCTTCACCAAAACTGTTGACCTCCCTCACGACTGGAGTATTGAACTCCCTTTCTATGCGGAAGCCCCCGCAGGGAATGAAGGTGGTTTCGTGCATACTGGCAAGGGAACTTATCAAAAAGAAATCAATCTTTCTGCCAAAGAACTTGCAGATGCTAAATATTCTCTCCTTTTCGAGGGCGTTTATGAGCGTTGGACTCTCAAAGTCAATGGTAAGGAAGTAGGTTTCCGTCCATACGGTTATTCCTCAGTAATCTATGATATCACTCCTTTTCTTCATGCTGGTGTCAACACTATAGATGTAGATGTTGATAATTCCCATCAAAGAAGTGGCCGTTGGTATACTGGTTCCGGTATTTATCGGCACGTGCATTTGATCAAAACTGGAGAAATCGCGGTTGCTCCTTGGTCTCTTAATATTATTCCGACATATTCGGAAGAATATGGAAGTGCTCTTGTTACGGTTAAATTCGATATAGATGGAGAAATGTCAGGAAAAGATATCACAGCTAATATAAAGATTAAAGATCCTTTGGGTAAGGAGGTGGTTTCTTATAATGAATCTTTGGATCATTACAATTACGAAGGGGGGACTCTTATTGAAGGTCCTCAGCTTTGGAGCCCCGATTCTCCATCTTTATATACTGTTGAAGTAGTACTAAAAGAAAAAGGTCAGGTTCTTGACAATGTCAGTGAAACTTTTGGTATCCGTACAATTGATTTTTCGGCTGAAGAAGGCTTCAAACTCAATGGCAAGCCAATTCTCCTAAATGGCGCTTGTGCTCATCATGACAATGGTATGCTCGGGGCAGCCTCTTACGATGCCGCTGAGGCAAGAAAGGTGCGTCTTCTTAAGGAAGCTGGTTTTAATGCTGTGCGTACAAGCCACAATCCTCCTTCTCCCGGATTTCTTGACGAATGCGACCGTCAGGGTATCCTTGTCATCGATGAGGCTTTTGATGGATGGCGCGATCAAAAGAATGCATACGACTATCATCTATGGATTGATGAATGGGGCGTAAAAGATGTCGGCGATATGGTGCGTCGTGATCGTAATCATCCTTCCATTATTGCATGGAGTATCGGAAATGAAGTGATCGAACGTAAACATATAGGTGTTATTACAACTGCCAGGAAGTTTGCCGAAGAATGTCGCCGTCTTGACCCTACTCGTCCTGTTACGGAAGCTCTTTGTGCTTGGGACTCCGATTGGGAAATTTATGACCCTCATGCTGAGGCACTCGACATAGTCGGCTACAATTATATGATTCATAAATCGGAGAGCGACCATCAGCGTTGCCCAGAGCGTGTGATGTGGCAGACAGAGTCATATCCACGGGATGCAGCTTCAAACTGGCACAAAGTTAAAAAGAATCCCTATATCATCGGCGACTTTGTTTGGACGGGTATAGACTATCTCGGTGAGTCAGGTCTCGGTCGATATTTCTATAAAGGAGAGACTGAAGGGGAGCAGTGGATGGCTTTCCAGTGGCCTTGGCGTGGCTCTTATTGCGGAGATGTTGACATTACCGGTTGGCGAAAACCCATCTCTCACTATCGTGATATGCTTTATAATGACGACAATAAACTGTATATGGCAGTCCGTGAGCCGGATGGATATTACGGTGAGGTCAAGACTACAATGTGGAGCGTTTGGCCTACTTGGGAATCATGGAATTGGAAAGGTCATGAAGGTAAACCAATCCAAGTAGAGGTAATGAGCCGCTATCCTAAGGTTAAGCTTTATCTAAATGATCAGCTTGTAGGCGAGAAGGCAGCTGGAGAAGCTAACGATTGTCTCGCTGTCTTTGATGTAGCCTACTCTCCAGGCACCCTAAAGGCTGTCGGAATTGATATGAATGGTAAAGATATGGAGACTGTCACTTTATCTACCGCCGGAGAGCCGGTGGCTATCAGATTGACCCCGGACAAAACTATAATGAGTGCCGATGGGCAAGATCTCGTCTATGTCGTGGCAGAAGCCGTTGATGCAGCAGGTAGGGTAGTTCCTGATGCTGAAATTCCTATCGAATTCAATGTGTCGGGAAATGCTGTGTTAAAGGCTGCAGGAAGTGCTCTTCTAAAGGATCCAGATCCTTACTTTGACTCCAAAGCTACAACATGGAAAGGCCGCGCAATGGCAATCATTAAATCGACCGATAGAAAGGGTGGTTCCACTTTGAAAGCTACCTCAAAAGGGTTTCCCACAGCCAGCATAAAACTATCTTCAAAATAACGCATAAATATCAATTTTCTAATTCCCAAATATGCTTTTGAGCATATTTGGGAATTTTTCTAATGTCAAATCAGTTAAAAATTTGCATAATTCATTTACGTTTGTTAACTTTGCGTAATAAACTCGCATGTATATGGAAAGTATTGGCGTAAAGGCACGAAAAGTATTTGATTTCTATGTCGACGGTTTCAAAAACATGACTGTCGGTCGTAAACTCTGGGCGATCATCTTCATCAAGGTGACCATCCTCTTCCTTGTCTTCAAGCTCTTCTTCTTTCCAAATATACTCAAGGAAAACTACGACAACGACGAAGACCGCGCCCGAGCCGTAGCCACTGAGCTTACCTCCCGCTAAAG
>CAZWJO010000044.1:0-2710 GCA_964634905.1 uncultured Sangeribacter sp. | reverse complement strand
AAAATCCATGGAAGACTTGATTCAAGTAGTAGACTGGTCGCGAATGCAATTCGCACTGACCGCAATAGTCCACTGGCTATTTGTACCGCTGACTATCGGTATCAGCCTTATCGTCGCTGTAATGGAGACAATCTATTACCGCACAAAATCAGAGAAATGGCTTAAGACAGTGAAGTTTTGGATGGTGCTTTTCGCCATCAATTTCGCCATTGGAGTCGCCACCGGTATTATCCTCGAATTTGAGTTCGGAACCAACTGGTCGAACTACAGCTGGTTTGTCGGCGACATCTTCGGTGCCCCACTCGCCATCGAAGGTTTGCTCGCTTTCTTTATGGAAGCCACTTTCTTCGCTGTGATGTTCTTCGGATGGAAGAAAGTGTCTGCTGGTTTCCACCTTCTCTCCACATGGCTTGTTGCAATCGGCGTCTCTCTCTCCGCTCTCTGGATTCTTATCGCCAACGCATGGATGCAGTATCCGGTCGGTATGGAATTTGATCCCGACCAGATGCGCAACGTGATGTCTGACTTTATGGCGGTCGCTACTTCTCCCGTAGCTATCAACAAATTCTTCCATGCCGTGACAAGCGGTTGGGTACTCGCTTCAGTTTTCGTCATCGGAGTTAGCTGCATCATTGCCGCAAAGGGAAAGAATCAGCAGATGGCTAAGGATTCCGTAAAAGTTGCCGGTTGGATAGGACTCATCGGTATGATCTTCACAATGTGGACCGGCGACGGTTCCGCTGTCGAAGTGGCTCGTGTTCAGCCAATGAAACTTGCAGCTATGGAAGGTCTTTATCGTGGTCAGATAGGTCAGGAGCTTATCGGAGTTGGTCTTGTAGATGAACAAGCACGCGACGTGAAATATAAGATTGCTATTCCTAAAGGTCTTTCTGTATTGGCAAATCATGATGCCAATACGTTTGTTCCCGGTATCGACGACCTTATCGACGGCATCGCCTTGACTCCACAAGGAGATACCATCAATACAGTTAGCTATGCTCAAAGAATTGAGATAGGCAAAGCAGCCCAGCAGGCTCTCCGCGACTATGAGGCAGCTCGCAAAGCTGGTGATCAAGCTGCCCTCCAAGATGCACTTTCAAGAATCCAAGCCAATTACCAATATTTTGGATACGGTTATTTCAAATCTGTTGATGAGGCAGTTCCTCCTGTGGCTCTGACTTTCTATTCATTCCATATAATGGTCATAGCCGGCGGCTATCTGCTTTTGTTCCTCATCGTAGCTTTGATCATTGTTTATAAGAAACCTACTTGGTTTGATACTCGCCTTGCACGTTGGATTGGAGTGCTAAGTATCCCCGTAGTATGGATATGCAGCGAGGCTGGTTGGATTGTAGCAGAGGTTGGTCGTCAACCTTGGACCATCCAGGATATCCTCCCAGTGCAAGCCGCTGTGTCTTCAGTGACAGCTCAATCCGTTCAGATCACATTCTGGCTCTTCGCCGTAGTATTTGCAGCTCTCATAGCGGCAGAGATCTCCATTATGGTCAACGAAGTCAAGAAAGGCTCCAACAAAGAAATAACCGAATAATAACATTCTTAATTAGTCCTATTAGACTTATTAGCCCTATTAGGCCTATTTCCCTTAAATAATTGAAATTATGGAAATATTGCAAATATATTGGTGGCTTCTTATAGCAGTGCTCGGAGGAGTCCTCGTATTCATGCTATTCGTCCAGGGTGGTCAGAGCCTCTTGCTCGAGACTCGCGGTTCGATGGCAAAAAACCTCATAGTTAACTCCCTCGGTCGCAAATGGGAACTTACTTTTACTACTCTCGTGGTATTTGGTGGAGCCTTCTTTGCATCCTTCCCCCTCTTCTATTCCACATCTTTCGGAGGTGCTTATTGGCTTTGGATGGCAATACTTTTTAGCTTCGTCCTTCAGGCTGTAAGCTATGAATTCCGTCGTAAGACAGGCAATCTCTATGGTACTCGTACCTACGATTCTTTCCTTCTCATCAACGGAGTTGTTGGTTGTGTCCTGATTGGTGTAGCTGTCGGTATCCTTTTCTTTGGCGGTGAATTCACAGTGACTCGTGGTAATATCCTTGATGGAAACTCCCCTGTCATTTCAGTATGGGCTTCCACTCATGGTCTTGAAGCAATTTGCAGTTGGAAAAACCTCCTTGTCGGTTTCACACTCTTCTTCCTTGCCCGCATGAATGCCGCTCTTTATCTTATGAACTCTATCGAAGATGGTCCGCAAGTGTTCAATGCATTGAGAATGAAAGCTCTTTTGAATGGACTTATTTTCGTATTCCTATTCCTTTGTCTTCTTGCCGTGATTCTTTTATCTGACGGTTATACAGTAGACGCAAACGGCATAGTGGTAGCTGTTCCTTATAAATATGCCATCAACTTGGTGGAAATGTGGTGGATACTTGCATTCCTTATCTTTGGAGTATTGTTAGTGCTTGTGGGCTATGGGCTTACAGCTTTCAAGAAAGATTTCAATGGAGGTATTTGGTGGACAGGCGTCGGCACAATCATAACAATCGTAAGTCTTCTCTGCGACCTCGCTTACAACAACACCAGCTACATGCCCTCCCTCACCGATCCACAATCCTCCTTGACATTGGCAAATAGTTCAAGCACCGAATTCACACTGACCGTAATGTCATGGGTATCTCTCCTCGTCCCGGTAGTAATCCTCTACATCTGGTACGTCTGGGCCAAAATGAACGCCACCCC
>CAZWJO010000043.1:0-24357 GCA_964634905.1 uncultured Sangeribacter sp. | reverse complement strand
CAACGCAAAACGTACAACGCAATCAAGGTGATTTTTACATTGAAGGGAGTGGCTTGACGTTTGGGTTTTGCAGATTGGTGGAAATAGAATGATTTTTGAGTGTCCCAGCTTTTGATGTCAGTTCGCATAGTCTCGTGAGGTGGAATATCGATGACGATGTTGACGTCGCGTTTGTGAAGTTGGCGTCCTTTCATATCGAAGTAGGTGATGGTGATTTCCATTCCGGTAATTGAGTCATCTAACCCATTGGATATGAAGAAGCTCTCTTGAGTGCTTGCTACAGTCTTGTCGAAACCGGAGAATCTAATCGCAGGGAGTATCTTTTCAGAGAAAGTGATCGAATCGGTAGACAACGAAATAATAGAATCAGATAAATCTTGAGAGTTAGCTTTAATTGACTTTTCAGATTGCTTTGGGATGGAATGTTTTGTCTTAATCTTTCTTGCGTTAGCAGAAGGCCATATAAATAATAAAAGGAGTAAAAATGAAATTACCATAAATCGCCTCTCCGAGGGTACTGACAGCTTTTTATTATACCCCAGACTGAAGTCTGGGGTTTTTGTATAATTATCAGGTCTCCGACCTGATTTGTATCGGTAAAGAGAACTTAACATTTATACAATTCTTGATTGAAATCTGTTTATTAAGTTTTTAAAATTGAGAATAGTCGTAGTTACATTGTGTTTTCATAATACTCGAATTTTTCTTCTAAGAGAGCCGTTGTGATCGTATCCTGGATAGACTTTTAGAAGTCCGACCGGAAGTTTGTCGGTTGGATCGTCGTATGAGACTCGGACTATTCTCCAGAATCTTGGAAGGAGGGTATTTATGTTTATCTTAAACTTCAATTTTGGAGATTTCACACGAAGTGATTCTCCATCGGAAGATAGAGTGGCAGTGCAATTTTCAGACTTGGAAAAAATTGATTTGTCTTTATGTGTCCATTGTTCGAGACGGAACTGTTTGGCATCGACCGATGGATGAAGACGGCCGATCACGTCGCCAAATTCAAGTCGACAGTCTGGAGTGCTGATGATTGAGATTGTATAAGTACCAGGATGAGTAGGATCAGCCTGAATTAGAACTCTTGCACCATCTTCCGGATATTCCCATATTCCCTCCACCTGAGCGAGGATATTGGAATCGCACCACTCTCTGATCTCTGCCTCTGAGCCGAAAAAAGCATACGACGGCACTGATATAAAGAATATCAGTGCCATTGTAAGAGTATGTTTTAATGTCAAGTAATTAATCATATTATTAGCATACTTTCATAAATACATTTTCGAGATTACACAATTATTCATTTTGATTTGCTTTAGTTAGAGCGTAGCTAATTATGCATTATGAATTATGAATTATGAATTATCACTGAGCATTATTTAGTAGAGAACGAGTAGGAAAGACCGAAACTCAGAATTTCCTTTAGCATCCAGTGGTGCCAACGGCTTAGATCAAAATCGGAGCTTGAGTCATAGCGAAGGTTGACATAAATCTGAGTACTAAGGAATTTATTGATGGCGAAATCCCATGTAGTCTCTACATTACCTTGGAAATAATTGTAATCGGTAAATGCAAAGAGTCGGGTGCGCATAGAAATGTTTGAATGAGCTTGCCAAGTCATATTTACTTCGCCACTCGAACCGTACTCATTATGGGTCTTGTGGCCTGGTTTAATGTTGAATTGAGTCGGATCGAGTTCTTTGTCAATGCAAATTTTAAGATTGTAAGAGAGCGGAGCGATAGAAGCAGAGATATTAAATGTCTTCTTTTCATTCACGTATGAATATGTCATACCAAGACCCAGGTTGAGGTCGGCAGGAGAGAGGAAAGATGCGGTCCGCGTATAAGTGTTAGTTTTGTAGTTTCTAAAGAACTGAGTCTTGAATTGCCCTGTCAGGGTATAGAACCATCTTTGGAATGCCTTGAAACCATATTTCACATTGTATTGGAAATTGTCTTCAGAAAGAGAATATTTTCTGTTTACGTCGCTTTGCTCTACTGAGTTTATTCCGAGCTTGTAGTTGACAGTGCTCTCAAATATCTGATTAGGATGATAAGTAGGATTAAGCTGAACGTCCCAGTAGAAATTATAAAGGAGTGCAAGATAGTTATTGCCACCCTGATACCAGTTTTTCGAAACGTATGCCTGAGAGAACTGCAACCCTGTATTAAACTTATGAAGCCAATGTTTCTTTTGCTGTTCGAATTCAGGGAGGAGAGCATCTGTTATTAATATCTCAGGAAGATCAAGATTCTTGATGTATGTGCCCAATGTCACGTCATCTTCAGGCAAGCGTGGGGGTATCGGGAGATCCCAATATGTATATTGAATGGTATTTGGGGTTGATACCATAGTAGAATACATATAGTCTCCACTTATACGAGCTTGAGTCAGGGCATCGTGAAGCCAATTAGGAGTATACGGACGGTTGTCGAAAGCATCCGACTTAACCTTTTCCACATCAATGGCCTGCAAATCTAAAATATCAACAAAACTACGATCTTTTTGAGTTCGGTAGCCTGACATTACCCATGGACCGACGATTGGATTGAATGGAAGCTCCGGCATAGTGTCTGGAAGCGATACTAAGATCTCTTGCAGGTTGCGAACTACGGGCGGAGCGAATAATATACTGTCGTAAACGATAGGTTGGCGTAAAATAGAATCGGCTTCTTGCATATTGGAATCCAGTATGGATTCCATTTCAGAAGCAGCTTCAATCTCAGATTGCTGACGAGTATTAATCACAGGGTCTTGAGCCAGAGCCAAAGCACTTATACCAAGGCAAATTGCTGAAGTCAGATGTCTCATATTTTGGGTTGTTATTGTTTTGCGTTTTACGTTTTTACGTTATACGTTTTAAGTTTTACGTTGTACTTTTTTAGGTTTTTATTTTGGAGATTGGAGGATATCGGAGTATTCCTCAGATTTTATAAGATCTAAGGCTGTCTTGAACATTTCGTCTCTTTCATTATATACCTTAAAGTAGGTAGAAGAATCGTAGATATCTCTTCCGATAAGTCCTTTAAGTACCATAGAAAATAGAGGTTTGCTGAGAGTCGCTTCTTCCGCGTTGAAATCAATCGTTTCAGCAGTTGCCATGTCAAAGAGTTCCTGAAGTTGCTGGTCAGAGATTGAGTAACCTTTCAGAAAATCGGTATCTGTAGGATACTTCGTAAGAATCTCTTTCCTATCTTTATCTACAGTCTTGATGGCGAAGCGATTGATGAGCCCTTTTGCCATTACCTGACGGTAGTATTTGGTATTCTCGGTCGTGTCAAGACCAACGAATTTATCCGGATAAATGCCCCCTCCTCCATAAATAGGACGGTTAAGTCTTAAAGTGCTGACTTTAAGAGAGTCGATATACTTAATGGAATCGGCATGCATCAATTCTCCACTGTTGAAGCGGTCAAGGATGTCGTGAGCGTATGCATCGGCATCCCCTTTAGTATAAGGTTTCTGGATATCGCGTCCGGTAGGAGTGTAATAGTGTGCAACTGTAAGTCGCATCATAGAGCCATCAGGGAAAGGAATTGGACGTTGAACGAGCCCTTTGCCAAAGCTCCTTCTGCCGACGATCACTCCACGGTCCCAGTCTTGGATAGCACCTGCAGTGATTTCAGACGCAGATGCTGAATATTGATTCATCATAATTACGAGTTTGCCATCTGCAAGAAGTGGCTTCAATTCCGAAGGATAAGCGTTATATTCAAATTTAGGATTGTTTCTTCCTTCAGTAAAAACAGCAAGACTTCCGGCAGGAAGCAATTCGCCTAATATATCTACCGATGCTTTCAGATAGCCTCCACCATTATCGCTAAGGTCGAGGATGAGGTCGTTCATCCCTTCTTCCTGAAGTTTCTTCACGGCATCTACAAATTCTTTATGAGTCTCTGCACCGAATTTATTGAGTCGAATGTAGCCAATTCCCGGCTCAACGATGTAGGCTGCATCTACACTGAAGATAGGTATATCATCGCGTGTGATTCGGAAATCGATAGTGTCAGGTTTTCCTCCTTCATATCTGAGTACAGTGACATCAACATCTGTGCCTTTCGGACCACGGAGGCGGCGCATAATATTTGAATTCAGCATTTTGACTCCGGCTATAATCGTATCGTTCACCTTAATTATGCGGTCGCCCGGAAGAATACCAACTCGTTCAGACGGACCTCCCCCAATAGTCTCAATGACATAGAGAGTATCAGTTGACATATTGAATGAGATGCCGATGCCACTGAAAGAACCCTCGAGAGGTTCATTCAGGTCCTGTGTCTCCTTAGCATTAGTATATGAAGAATGAGGGTCAAGGCTTTTGAGCATTCCGACAATAGCTTCCTCTACAAGCTGATCTTGATCTACAGAATCGACATACATTTGGGAAATGGCTTGCTCAGCGTAAGAAAGTTTATGTACAGGCAGAAACTGCTGAGCGGAGACAGCAGAAGTAATGAGTGCGAACAGAGCGTATAGTAATTTCTTCATTTTTTTAATTTCGTAGTTATCTATAGATTTAGACGCTCAAAAGAAATAAAAGTTTAAAGCATTAATTATTTTGGAAGAAAGCGTGAGATGTCATAGCCGTTAGCCTTCAGTTCCCTCACCATGCTGCTTGAGATGAATCCCAGTTCCGGGCGGGCAGTGAGAAATACGGTCTCTATATCTGAAATGGAGGCATTGGTATCTGCAAGATTGCGTTCATACTCAAAGTCCTTCACTTCTCTCAGCCCTCTGACTATGAACTTAGCTCCATGCTTTCTGGCAAATTCAACTGTAAGACCGGAGTAAGATTCTATCAAGATTCGCTCTTCTCCGGCAAAGATTGATTCGATTTTCTTGACCCGGTCTGCTATGATAGCGTCGTTGCCCGACTTATTGATATTGAATCCTACTCCGATGATAAGTCTGTCAAATATCTTTAATGCTCTGTCGGCTATATCTTTATGCCCAATAGTAAAAGGGTCGAAACTTCCCGGAAAAACTGCTATCCTCATGCTTCTTCTTCTACGATAAGGTTGTCTATGATGAAGTTTTGACGGTCCATAGTGTTCTTTCCCATATAGAACTCCATGAGTTGGTCGTAGCAATCTTCTTTCTTTATGACTACTGGGTCAAGGCGCATATCAGGACCAATGAACTCAGCAAACTCATCGGCATTTATCTCTCCAAGCCCTTTGAATCGTGTGATTTCTGCATTCTTTCCGAATTTTGCAATTGCAGCTTCTCGCTCTTCGTCTGAATAGCAGTAATAAGTATCTTTTTCTCCTTCGTTGGCATCCTTTTTCTTCTTTCCTTTCTTACGCTGGATAGCAATCTTATTCCTTACTCGGAATAAAGGAGTCTGGAGGATATAGACGTGTCCTTTTTTGACAAGGTCGGGGAAAAACATTAGGAAGAATGTGATACAAAGAAGACGAATATGCATTCCGTCTACGTCGGCATCAGTAGCGATGATCACTTTGTTGTAGCGAAGTCCTTCAATACCTTCTTCGATATTGAGAGCTGCTTGAAGAAGGTTGAACTCATCGTTTTTGTATACGATTTCCTGGGTAAGACCGAAACTGTTGAGAGGTTTCCCACGAAGAGAGAAAACAGCTTGGGTCTCTGCGTTGCGCACCTTGGTGATGGTTCCGCTTGCGGAGTCACCCTCTGTGATGAAGATTGCTGATTCCTCGCGACGGTCGTCTTTAGCATTTGCTCGGAGAGTGTCGTTGTAATGAATACGGCAATCTCGGAGTTTCTTGTTATGAAGACTCACCTTTTTAGCTTTCTCACGAGCAAGTTTTGCAACTCCCGACATGGCCTTACGCTCCTTCTCGTTGATGGCGATTTTCTTGAGCATTGCATTGGCCGTTTCGGTATGCTTATGCAAATAGTCGTCAAGCTCCTTTTTTAGGAAATCACCAATGAATTTATTCACAGTTGTTTGGCTATTAGGAGCTATTTCTTTGCTTCCTAATTTAGTCTTTGTCTGCGATTCGAATACTGGTTCTTGGATACGGACGCTGACAGCGGCCACGATTCCGTTTCTGATATCGGCATATTCATAATTTTTCCCAGAAAAGGCTTTAATAGTCTTGCCAATATGTTCCTTGAAAGCGGCGAGGTGTGTGCCACCTTGGGTAGTATGCTGACCATTGACAAAAGAATAATACTCTTCGCCATTCTGATCTGTATGCGTGATGACGACTTCTATATCATCCCCCTTAAGATGGATGATAGGGTAGAGGGGTTCTGAGGTGATATTTTCTTTTAATAGGTCAAGTAGCCCGTGGCGAGACAAGTATCGTTTGCCGTTGAAGTATATATGCAGCCCGACGTTGAGATAGGTATAGTTTGTCACCATTGTCTCGATTGTCTCCAAATCGAATTTATATCCACGGAAAAGAGTTTCGTCGGGTCGGAAACACACTAAAGTACCGTTCTCCTCTCTTGTGGGCATTTTATCCGTTTGCTCGATCAGGTTGCCTCTGTCGAATGAAACACGCACGCTTTCGCCATCGCGATAGCTCGTAACTTCGCAATGAGTCGAAAGTGCGTTGACGGCTTTTAGACCTACCCCGTTAAGACCAACAGATTTCTTGAAGTTCTTGTCATCAAATTTACCACCGGTATTGATATCTGAAGCCACTTCCTTCACTTTGCCCAGTGGTATTCCACGCCCATAATCGCGAATTTTCACTTCTCCGGTTTCTGCATCGATAGATATATCTATTCGTTTTCCGGCACCCATGTTGAATTCGTCGATTGAATTGTCTACTACTTCCTTAATAAGGACATAGATACCATCTTCTGCATGACTTCCGTCGCCGAGTTTTCCAATATACATGCCGGGGCGTCGGCGGATATGCTCGTTCCATTCAAGGGTTTGGATGGCGTCATCGCCGTATCCGGAATCCTCAACTTTCGCAGGTGTGTCGATTTCAGCTTCAAATTCCCCTTCGGTGACGGTTGGTTCCGGTTCGTTTACTATGGAGTCATAGTCGAATATATTGTCGTTTTCGTTATATTCACTCATATTTTTTCATTTACTCTTGTCATGTCTTTGATCTCTGGTCTCTGGCCTCTGGTCTCTATTTTACTTCTGTTGAGAGCCATTTCTCAAGTTCACCGGTCCATTGGCGTTTGTAAGGGAAACTGTCGCGGAATCCCCAACCATGTCCTCCTACAGGGTATGCATGCAAAGACGCTTTCACTTTATTGTTGATTAGGGCAGTATAATAGTCTATACTATTGGCTGGTGGCACTGCCCCGTCATCTGAAGAGAGCATAATGAAAGCTTTTGGAGTGTCAGTAGTGACTTGAAGCTCGTTTGAATATAGCTTTACAAGTTCTTCAGATGGATTCTCCCCGAGTAGTGCATTCCTCGATCCCTCATGAGTCTTATTGGCATCCATGCTCACGACTGGATAGAATAGAATCTGGAAATCAGGTCTTGTCTCAGGGGAAGAGTAGTGGGTGGCAAGGGTGGAAGCGAGGTGTCCTCCTGCAGATGCACCGGCAATTCCAATTTTGGAGGGGTCGACCCCAAGGTCGGCGGAGTATTTGCGGAGAATGCGCATAGCTTGCTCTGCGTCAGCGAGAGGAATAGTATTATCACCGTATGGGAGACGGTATTTCAACACGGCGTAAGTTATGCCTTGGGCATTAAACCAGTCAGCCATATCATGACCTTCATGGTAGATGGCTTGATGGGTGTATCCGCCCCCCGGACACATAAGAATCGTTTTGCCTGTTGGATTTTTCGGAGTATATACTGTTATGGCTGGGTCAATTTTGTAGTCTTGTGCCTTTACTCTTTCAGACTTTGCTTCAGATTGCTCGAGAGGATTTTCTTCCCAGAGGAGTATTTCGGTCTTTTTCTGAGCGAAAGCATTGAGGCTTAAGATGGCGAGACTCATGGCCAGAATATTTTTAAGTTTCATAGATAAATGCATATTATGGGTAATGAACTACAAAATTACGAAAAATAATTTAGAATTTAGAATTTAGAATTTAGAATTTTTTCAGATTTGAGAATTTTATAGAAGATTGAGAAATTTTTAAATATGAAATTTAGAATTTTTTAAATGTTTTAGACTCTTAATTTTTAAACCGATGTGGGGGTTGAATCGTTTGAAAGGTATATGGCAACAGTTAAATTTCAGGGAGCTCCGGTGAAGACAGTAGGGGAGCTTCCAAGCGTCGGAGCAATCGCTCCCGCTTTCAGTTTGGCAGCGCAAGATCTTTCTGATTTCGATTTGGAATCATTGAAAGGGAAGCGCGTAGTTCTCAATATTTTCCCGAGCATTGACACTGACGTATGTGCAGCATCTGTAAGGAAATTTAATGTGGAGGTGTCAAATCTTCCGGAGACAGTAGTAGTATGCGTGTCAGCCGACCTTCCGTTTGCAGCTCAGAGATTCTGTTCGGCTAATGGAATCAAGAATGTAGTCACTGGCAGCACATTCCGTTCAGATTTTGGCAAGACTTACGGTGTTGAATTTGCAGAAGGTCCGCTTCGCGGCTTGATGGCACGCTCAGTCGTAGTCATTGACAAAGACGGAAAGGTATTGGGAAGCAAGATGGTAGAAGAACAGACCAATGAGCCCGACTATCAGTATGTAGAGTCTCTTTTGGCTTGATTCTTTCCATCAGAATTATTGAAAAAGAATGTCCGCCGCACGAGAATTTTGTCTCTTGCAGCGGATTTTTTATGTGTTTCCCTAATAAAAGTGGTTCTATTCTCTGAGTGTTCTCTGTTGAGAAATCATCACTGTGTGAGGTTAAGGACTGCGGGGATTAGTTGGCGGACCTTTTCGCCGAAACGGACTTTGTAGGATTTGGATGCGTGGTCGTAGCTTTCGATGGTTCCTTCTCCGAAGACGCGGTGTGTGACTTTTGTGCCGGCTGTCCAGACACTGTTGTCGCCTCCTCCTAACTCTTCGTCAAGGGTGCGAACCATGTTCTTTGTGCCTTCAAGTAGGGTCTTGTCAGGATTACCTTCTATTTGTATTAGCCCTTCTGCTATCTCCGAAATGAATCTGGAGGGATATTTCAAAGCCCCACTTTCATTCAGGTATCCTTCAGAATCAGATAGATATAGCATATCCTTTGCGCGCGTGACGGCTACATACATCAAGCGTCGTTCCTCCTCTTCGCCATCTATGCGACGCTCACGTATAGAACGGTGATTTGGGAAGACACCTTCCGTCAGACCCATAATGAAGACATGAGGATATTCCAAACCCTTGGCTTGATGGATTGTCATAAGCCTTACCTTGTCCTTGTCTTCCTGATGGTCTGTGTTAGTATATAGAGATATCTCTCCTAAATAATGATAAAGATCAGATTCTCCATCTTCAAATCTTGTAGACTCAAATTCTATCATCGAATTGATCAACTCGGCTATATTCTCTAATCGCTCCTCTTCTTCATCAGTACGATACATAGTGTCGAGTCCACTTGTCTGCATCAGTCGCTCCGTCAGGTCTGAAACTTTCAGTCCTTCAGCAATGGAACGAGCATTCTCAATCAACTCAATGAATTCGCGGATTGGTTTCTTCCCGAAAGCTGGTTCTGCAATATGTCGACGAAGGGTAGGGTAGAGGTAATCACCCTCTGACTCAGCTATTTGTTTCAGTTTTCCGAGAGTCACACTTCCAAACTTTCGTGCAGGAACATTGACGATACGCGTAAACGCCATATCATCGTTTTCATTTGCCGTCAGACGGAGATAACTGATAACATCCTTAATTTCCTTCCGTTCAAAAAAACGTACTCCACCCCACACTGTATAAGGAATCCTTCTTTTTAGAAGGGCTTGCTCGATTCGTCGAGAAAGAAAAGAGCTGCGATAGAGAACAGCATTGTCGATAAATCGACTTCCATACAATGCATTATTCTCAATCGTAGTGGCAATCCATTCAGCTTCATCACTCTCACTCTTGCAATGGTTCCATATTGGGAGACGTTCATTGAGTCGTACGGCAGTCAACTCCTTCCGGATTCGGTTTTTATTATTCGCGATGATGCTATTTGCGACAGCGAGAATGTCAGGAGTGCTTCGATAATTTATATCAAGGATTACATCTGTGTCAGCTTTGAAATTTACGAAAGTTTTTGGGGTGGCTCCTCTCCATTCGTAGATAGCTTGGTCCGGATCTCCTACTACGAAGAGATTTCCATGATGCGAAGCAAGGATTTCGATTAGTTTCCAATCGTCGCCACTACAGTCTTGCACCTCATCAACCATTATATAATTAAGTTTCTCACACCAATACTTCCTTGCATCCTTAAAGTGGGTGAGAATATAAGTCGCCATATATATGATATCGTCATAGTCAAGGGCAAACTGCTTGCGCTGGAGCTGGATGTATCTAACTTTGACATCCGGCGCACCAATCGGAGCTCCAGGCATAAGATATTTGGCAATATAACCATCCGGGTCATATCCTTTCAATGCAGCCACGTCCTTCAAAAGTCTTTCCGCTGTATTCTTCTTTCTGTCAATGCCAAACTCTTGCATAGCTTCTTTTGCAAGGTCTTTGGCATCAGTCTCATCAATAATAGTGAAATTTTTCGGGTAGCCTAATTTGTAAATTTCCCGTCTTAATAATTTTACGCAGAAGCTATGGATGGTACAGATAAGGTCGTTGACATTCCCTCGGTCTACCATCCCGGCAATACGATGTTTCATCTCCTGGGCTGCCTTGTTGGTGAAGGTAAGGCAGAGAACATTGCCTGGGGAAATGCCGAGTTCATTTACGAGAAAAGCGAAACGATGGGCGAGCACGCGAGTTTTTCCGGAGCCGGCTCCAGCTACTACACGTACCCTACCTTCAGTGGCCTCCATGGCCTGGGTTTGCTTTTCGTTGAGTTGCATTTGAGTTGTCGAGTTGTCAGGTTGTCAGGTTTTCAAGTTGTGGATTGCCAGAACTCTCTGAATTATCTTAAATCTTCTAAATTCTAAATTCAAAATTCTAAATTACTTAGGAGGCAAACGGCGAGGGAGGATATGCCTTCGCGGCGCCCTGTGAAGCCGAGTTTTTCGGTTGTCGTGGCTTTGACTGAGACTTGGGCAATCTCTACCGACATTACATTGGCGAGTGTTTGTCTCATCTCGTCGATATAGGGACGGAATTTTGGTGCTTCTGCGCAGATAGTGATGTCGCAGTTGCATAGTTCGTATCCTTTTTCTCTGATCAACTTCATCACATGGCTGAGCAATATCTTGCTGTCTATGCCTTTATATTGAGGGTCAGAGTCAGGGAAATGCTTTCCGATATCTCCAAGAGCAAGAGCTCCGAGAAGAGCATCGCAAAGGGCATGGATTGCGACATCTGCATCGCTATGCCCAAGCAGTCCATGAGTGTGAGGCACTTTCACACCGCAAATCCAAAGATCGCGTCCCTCTACCAACTGATGAACATCATATCCTTGTCCAATCCGTATCATAATTTTGAATTTTGATTTTTGAATTGATTTTCAGAGTAATCAGATTAATCAGAGTTCTCTAAAATCTCTGGAATCTGGCCTCTGGAATTTGGCCTCTGACATCTGACCTCCTGAATCTGGTCTCTTAACGCCTCCGTTTACCTAAGAGGTCGCGGATGCCGTCCATGTCGAAGCTGAGAGTGAAACGCATGGTCTGGTCAAGTGGTGAGCTTTGGGCTGTCGCGAGCATATATGAAGCGTCGAGACGGACTACATTCAGAGAAAAACCGGCTCCGAATCCGAAATAACTACGACCACCTTTCGATGCATTCTCATAATTATAACCCATACGCACGAAGAACTGATCGTTGTAAGAGTATTCTCCACCGATAGAGACGTTGATTTCTTTCAATTCTTCAGAAAAACCACCCGGTGCATCTGAGAAACTCTTGAAGATACCTGAGATTGGTGACATTGTCTCCCATTTTTGAAGAGCATCTTCAAAAGCTGCTGCATTCTGAGCCTCATCTTTGTCAGGATCATAGTATGAGCCTCCAGGGTTTATATAGTCGCTCTCCCTTGGTTTTGTAGGCACGAGAAGTTTATTTAGATCAAGTCCTATTGAGAGAAGATTGTAGTCGGCAAGCGGGAATGTGAAGTTGGTTCCGAGTCTTAGGTTTGTTGGCAGATAATAGTAATTGGTGCCGTGGTCATAGCTGACCTTAGAGCCGATATTGCTTATATTGAATCCCCAGCTCCATTGACACTCGCTTCTTCCTATCATCGGGAAAGTGGTGTAGTAGCCGCTGAGATCGACTGCAAAAGCCGATCCTGCTGTGTTTGTATCGCCGGAATAGGAATCTTCGTATGAAAGGTCAGATAAAATGTAGCGAAGCACTACGCCCATTCCGAATTTCTCACTCAACTTGCGGGAATATCCGAAGTCGATGGCAAACTCGTATGGATTGATAGTGTTTGCACCGACGCTTTCATCGACAATCACTTCACCAAGAGAAAAATATCTGAGAGAAGCACTTATGGCTTGATTATCCGTGTTACCCAATTTCAGGTATCCGCTTACATCTGCAAGGAAAATATCGTTGACAATCTTACGGAGCCATGGCGTATAGCTTATGCCAACCCCGCCTGCAGAATATGCAAATGCATATTTTGAAGGGTTCCAAAACTGTGCATTGATGTCAGCATCGGTAGCCGCACCGAGATTACCCATGGCGCTACCACGAGCATCCGGGGTGATACTAAGTGTAGTTACACCTGTCTGCACAGGGTTGAAGTCATTGTCTTTTATGTCGTTGCCGCTCTGGGCTGCTGCGTATGATGCGATGAGAGCTGCAGATATTGCGCAAATGGTTCTTGAAGTTGTCATGACTAAATAACGTGAAATAAGTCCGTTTATTATTTTCACAGATGATCTGCAATGAGCGGTTTTATCTAATATTAAAACTGAATGGCTCTTTTCCATTTAGGCTTAGAGATGCCCGGAGATCGGGAACGACTTCCGGACCCTCCCCGGCAATTCCAAATAGTATTATGTCGCCAGTCTTAACAGTATTATCATGGCTGATGGCTGCTAATATCTCTCCGATGTCAGACTTCAAAATGTCTGCATTCCAGTGAGATTCGATTGTGGAGTCTGTAGACTCAAGAGTCAATATTATCTCTGATCGGTTGCAATCGTCGATAGTGGCCGGAGTGAATTTGCCGATTGCGAGGCATCTGTCGTAGCTTATTGCTGAAGTCCAGGGCAATCCATGCTTTCTGAGACTTTGAAGCAAATCAACAGCTACAAATACCACGCAAGGAGCAGCCTCTTCCACATATCTGTATGAAAATCGTGGAGCTATCCCTTTCCCAAGTTTGCCGATCTTAACAGCAAGAGCGGTCCTTGCCTCGAAATGATTAGCGAAGTCTGGCACAAAATATGGGTTGCCTCCTTGAAGGATGCCGGACTGCGATATTATAGTCCATATTGGTGGGTTGCAATCGTTGCTGCAACTCTCAGATACTAATTTGTTGACTATTGCGTAGATCGTCATTTTGCAGGAATTGCTATTTTTTTGCTGTGAGTTGTCGATAGGCCATCCTCTGATGTGACGGTAGCACGAAGGTTGTAGATCCCGCGTGGAAGCCTATTACCGTTAGAGTCATTGAGATCCCAGTTGATAGTAAAAGTGCTGTTACTATTGGAATATGCCTTGCGTTCTACACTCCACAGGAGATGGCCTAAAAGATCGAAACATTCGAGTCTGCACTGGAGAGAGCATAGAGCCCTGTCGGTAGTCACCTTCAAATCAAATTGATCTTTTTCTTGGCTGTAGAAAGAAGAAATATTGATGAGTTCGGGACGCATATTCAGACCGACTTTGAAGTTAATGGCTTCGCTGCTTGAATTGCCGGCGTTGTCCCAAACCGTAAGAGTCAGTTGATGGTCGCCGGGTTCAAGATTGCTGAGCGGATAAGCTATGCTTCCCCTCGTCTCGTCTTCAGGGTCGGGACTAAAATAGTTATTTACATCGTCGAATATTTTATTGGAGTCAAGCACAAGGCTCATTTTGTGTCCGATTCCCGCATCTGAGATATTGATGCCACTTTCGTCGCTAAAAACAGCTATTGCTACAGGGTTGGAATGCACAGTTGCAGATTGCGAGCCTTGGGATGTGGACACCCCGAAGCTTTCAATCTCCGGACCATCCAAATCTTCAGTTGAATTTTCATCATATCCAAACACATACAGCATTTCGGTAGATCCATTTGCTTCCGACTTCATATTTTGGTCGTAGGCATATAGTGAAATGAAAGCCGGAGCATAATTGTTGGAAATTTCAGAAGGCATCAAGATTGTAGCCGACCATTCGCCGTTGGTCACCATGGTGCTTCCAGTAGCGAGTTTACTTGATCGTTCTTGATATACAGATTTTTTCCCCTTTTCGCCCCAACCATGAGTCAGCACACTCTTCTCTGCATCGTAAAGTGTAAATTGGATAGGTCCGTTAAATGAGGCTGTGTTCCCCTCATCATCGATGATTCTGCCTGATATCTTGACGGCAGAACGAGCTTTTAGCACCGGGGCATCCGTTATGTCTGTTGCCATTGGCTTTCCATCTAATGATTCAATCTGGATAGTGTAGTTTGCCACTGGCATGCGCAATGCCGGATCTCCAAAAAGATGATAGCGGAGCATATTGTCGTCAGGGGTTACATTCCTATTTTTCCCCAGTCTGACTATGTCTCCAAGTCGTTGCCCCTTTCCAAGACTGTCTTTACGGAACATTTCCTGTGAGATAGAGTTGGTTATGGCTTCATTCTTACTTATGTAGACCGTACGGCTTGGGGTCACAAATGCAATGGCACCTCCGGCTGGATTGGATACCATGATCTCTGCTCCGCTGATATCTTCGGCATCCCATTTGCCAAAGCTACAAGTCGCAGCGTATACTACGGGGAGATACTGGGTCGACATATTGTTTAGATCAGTCCAAGTCATCAATTTTTCGTGTCCCCATTCCTTTGGGTTGGCATGGCCGATGTATGTGATTAGAGACACTCCCTCTTTTTGCCATTTTGTAAGCATGCGCTCTGTCGCAGCAGGGAAAGTGAGTCCGGCTCCTGTCTGTTTTTGCTCAAAAGCGTCAAGATAAAGCTTGTCGTATGCATAGTGAGAGCCCTTTTCGCTCATCATTAAATTTTGTATAGCCAATTCTGCTTGATCAAGATGCTGGGCGGAGTCTCCATCGTCGGCAATCACCATGACATTATTACGCCAAATGCCGTAGGTCGGGTCGGTCATATATGATTCAAGTTTGGTAGCAATTATGTCTGCTTCCAATGCAGATGTGACGCTGTATCGACCTACACCTACAAGAATTTTTCTTAAGTGCATCGATCGGTCCGCAGTCTCGTCCTCGAGCATCGCTATGAAGTCATCGGTGCAATAAGAGCTTGTTTCGGTAAACGCATTTCCTGATTGCCAAATCAATGTCCTTGGATAGCCGGATTTTATTATTTCCGGGTTCTTTGATTTCTGGTCGTAGGTAGGGCGCCCCATCAAAAGGCAATATCCGAATTGAGTGCCTTCCGGCTCGCTTTGGCTGCGGTCGTACCACATTTTGAGCATTTTTCTGAATGCAGAGATATCTGGATTGCCACTTGAGAATTCATTGAAAATCTTCTCGGGGGAAAGCACATAGACTGTCATCCCATCGTTGATGCGATGAAGGTCGGCTATGCGTTCAGACGCAGCGGCAAACTCATCGGGAGTGATAATCACCATATTGGGTGTCGGTAGCGCATGAATGTTTTGATTTGCTATCTGATACTTTCCAGGCACAGAGGCTCCTTTGACAGAGGGTTCAAAAGCAATAAACTCCTTTAATCCCTTGTCTTTCACGCCTATAGAAATTGATCTGTCAGAGGCGTCATATTTCCCTTTTATCTCCTTGATGTTCCATGGTTGAGAGACATCCCAGATCATGGTCTGTTCCGTGGCCCCGCTGATTTTGAAAGCAGTAGATTCAGTAAGGTTGGCCATAAAGTAAAGTTGCGAATCCCTTAAGGTCAATGCTCTTTCATATTCTACCTCAATCCAATCAAGACGAGCCATATTGACGACTCCTCCCTGAGAGTATTCAACTCCAACATTTAAAGAAGATCCTACCCCTTCGGCTTCCTTTGAAGATGTCGCAATACGGTAATATTGGTCGCTTGAAGTGATCGCCGCTATTTTATCTTCCGATGAAGCAGGTAGTCTTTGTCCATTTGCACTTATGATGAAGCTGCTCGGTGCACCGGCGGTGTGGGCTCCCACTCTTACTCTAATTTTGGCATTTCCTGTGGCATTGTCGGGGAGCTCGAAATTGTAAGATTGAGATTTATTTACTCTAAAATCCTCCCCAAGATAGTCACGTCCGGATGTAGCACACTGGAGCAAGTCGTTTTCATGAACTAACTGGCTCGTAAATGTGGTGACAACATTCATCCCTTCCAAATCTGAAAGATCTTCAGTCGAAGTCTCTGTGGTGGGCGCCATGTCGCTTAAGAAGTAATAAGAATGGTCGCTATAAGGGTTGATGCTATGATCATAGGTCATCAATCTTGAATTCGATTTATTTGGCGTAAATATTCCCGTAGCATAAAAAGTGATAGATCCGTCATTTTGACGCACTATAGGGACAGGCGGAAGATCGTCGGGGAGATCTTCTGTGAGGGCTTCGGGAATCATACGGCCTCCATAGCCATATACATACACTGAGTTCGGATCATTAAATCCGAAGTTCTTAAGATTCTGCTTTGTTAGTGTCTGAAGTCCGGGAGTAGAAATGTCAATCTTTACCCATTTGCCACTTGAGAGCACAGATGAAGATGCATATTTTCCCGCGTCAGCAGCGTTGACACCATTTGCAGAAATGATTGCCATAGATAAAGACAAGACAATCTTTGCTGAATATTTTGATATGGAATTATATAGTTTCACAGTTGATTAACGGAATTAGTACCTTTATATTGTTGTTTTGATATAAAATCTAACCATTCTTCACGAGAACCTCCGAAGACATTCATGTCAATTTTCCCATTAGCTCCTTTGACCGCACCCTTATGACTGAATTGCCAAAATGTCCATGGAGCGGATATTGGATCTTGATAGAAAGAGCAAATCCAAAGGGAGTTGCCCGGAAATGAATCAGCCAAATATCTGTAGTAATCAGATTTATTGCAATAAAGCGTTGGGGCAAGTCCCCGCAAGTTAAGATATTCCACCATGGCGGTGATTCTTTCCTTGACAAGATCCTCGTCGATACCGTTAGGATTGCCGGATGATTCGATATCGATCGCAATGCCCATCTCCAGTGTGCGTTCGCCGACAGTCTCAAGCAAGTTAAGCGCTTGCTCCACTCCATCCTTGTCAAACCGGAAGAAGTGGTATGCTCCTCGTTTAATACCCGCCTTGCCAGCCTTTTCATGATTGGAAGAAAATTTCTTATCTTTGAAAGTTACTCCTTCGGTGGCTTTAATCCATACGAATTCCATCCCGTCTTTGGCTGCAGATTTGAAATTAATATTGCCATTGTGGGCTGAGATGTCGAAACCTCCTACAGGATATCTGTCTCTGTCTACGTAAGGAGGAGAAGTTCTGAAGTCGATCCAAGCGGCGTAGGCTGCCCACGAAAGAAGAGCCGCTGCTAATAAGAAACAGAGGAAAATCAAAATATCACTCTTTCGGGTATTGATGTCGGCCAGTATCTTCATTCTATTTACAAAATTAATAAGAAATGAGTTTATGACCAAATAGATTGACATAAAAAATCAATAAATTCCAAAATTTTTATTAATTTTGCAATTTGAAACGACAAAAATAATGGGAGAAGCTATATATCATATTTTAGTAATAGCCGTGGCTCTTGTCGGTCTTTTTCGTGGCTTTAATGCAGGACTGATGAAGCAAGTGTCGGGAGTATTGGGCTTTGTGTTTGGCATTGTCGCAGCCCGGGCTTTGGGTCCGGATTTTTCTTCGTGGCTTGCAGGATGGTTTCCTAAGGTGTATGATCCAGTGGCAAAGACATTTTTTACTTCAATATTGGGTTATGGTATAATTTGGGGGCTTTGTATGTTTCTTTTCTCAATGTTTACAGGCATCCTTAATTTCATATTGGGGTTGATTCCTGTGGGAATAATGAACTCTATGGCTGGCGCAGTGTTTTGTCTATTGAAATATTTGATGTTTCTTTCCATCCTGTTTGACTTTGCCCTATGTAGGCCATTTGATTCCCCTCTGATGCATTGTGCCCGTCATGACGACGGCAATCTCGTGGATGGAGTCATCCGATTGGCCCCGCAACTTTTAGGCACAATGTCAGCTGAGGAATATGTGCATAAAGTCCAGCTATGGGAGGCGAGATCCATCAGTTAAGTAAAAGTTATAAACATTAAACATTAATTGTTTGAGGTCAGGATTGATAATTTGTTGAATCGAAAAAAAATACAAAAAAAGATATGCTATCAGTAAAAGACCTTCATGCGGAAATTGACGGCAAGGAAATACTCCGTGGCGTCAATCTTGAGGTGCGTCCCGGAGAAGTGCATGCCATAATGGGACCTAATGGTTCCGGCAAGTCAACTCTTTCAATGGTTCTCGCAGGAAATCCCGCTTATTCAGTGACTTCAGGTGATGTTACATTCAGAGGAAAGAATCTTCTTGAGATGACCCCTGACGTGAGAAGTCATGAGGGACTCTTTCTCGGTTTCCAGTATCCCGTGGAGATTCCCGGAGTTTCAATGGTAAATTTCATGCGTGCCGCTGTCAATGCAAAGCGTAAATATTTAGGTGAGCCTCCGATGGGAGCCACTGACTTTCTTAAGCTGATGCGTGAGAAGCGAGCGATTGTTGAGCTCGATAATAAACTTGCGTCGCGGAGCGTGAACGAAGGCTTTTCGGGAGGAGAGAAGAAACGTAATGAAATTTTCCAAATGGCAGTTCTTGAGCCTAAGTTGGCAATCTTGGATGAGACGGATTCCGGACTTGACGTTGATGCCCTACGTATTGTAGCAGAAGGTGTCAATAAACTACGTACACCTGAGAATTCCTCTATAGTCATCACTCACTATCAGCGTCTGCTCGATTATATTAAGCCCGATGTGATTCATGTTCTTTATAAGGGGCGAATCGTCTACTCTGGCGGTCCGGAGCTGGCACTTGAGATTGAGGAAAAGGGTTATGATTGGATCAAATCTGATGTTGATACTCAAGATGCAATTAAAGGGGAGGCTTAAGAGATGGGCGCATTAGATCAATATATCGACCTTTGGCAGGAACACGGAAATCTTATAGACTCCAAAGCTCCGGCTGTTCTCAACCGTCTGCGTCCAGTAGCCGCATCCTCTTTGATAGAACAGGGTCTACCCTCTCAGAAGGATGAAGATTACCGTCACACTGACTTAGAGAAGATACTTTCTCCTGATTATGGAATAAATATCGGACGCGTAAAGATCAACGTGAATCCGGCTGAGACATTCCGTTGTGATGTGCCTTGGCTTTCTACAGCTCTTTTCCTTGTTGTAAATGATTCTTTTGCTGAGACAGTCGGTTGTCGTGAAGTGCTTCCTGAGGGTATCGATGTTATTTCACTCTCGGCATACGCTCGTAATAATCCAGTCTTCGTTGAGAAACATTACGGAAAGTTGGCCGACATTAACAATCCAATAGTGGCGCTTAATACTCTGTTTTGTCAAGATGGTGTTGTGATTCGAGTCCGAAAAGGTGTGAAGGTGGAGTCCACAATCCAGATTGTGAATATCTTCAACAACAAAGCGGCTCTTATGGCTGCACGCCGATTGCTAATTGTGATGGAAGAGGATTCTGACGCTAAGGTGCTTGTTTGCGACCATACGCAGTCTCCGGATGTTGATTTCTGTTCTATTCAAGTGATAGAAATATATGCCGAAAAGGGTAGTAAGCTTGATTTTTATGATCTCGAAGAAAGCACTAAAAAGACATCTCGTCTATCTTCGCTTTGGATGAATCAAGAGGAGGGATCTGAAGTGCTCCTCGATTCAATGACCCTATACAATGGACTGACTCGAAATGAGTATTTCTCTCGCTTTGCAGGACGCCACGCCCGACTGAGGATGCTTGGCATGGGGATAGAAGATGAATCGCGCAGGCTTGACTCTTTTTCAAGGATATCCCATGATGCTCCTGAGTGCAATACCGATGAGCTTTTCAAATATGTGGTAGATGGTAACGCTGTAGGTGCGTTTGCAGGGCTGATATATGTAGCTGAAGGAGCTTCGAAGACTGAGGCCTACCAGTCTAACAGGAATCTCGTTGGTTCGGATACGGCCATGATGCATTCAAAGCCCCAGCTTGAGATTTATAATGACGACGTTAAGTGTTCTCACGGCACAGCTATTGGTCAATTGGATGAAAAGCAGCTTTTCTATATGATGACCCGGGGCATTTCGGAAGATCAGGCCAGATTGATGTTGAAGCAGGCATTTATGTCAGATATCATTGATGGAATATCTCTTCAGCCGCTCCGCGACCGTCTGAAGCTGATGGTAGAGCGTCGATTTGCAGGGGAACAGACCTCATGCTCGTCCTGCCCGGTAGGGTGTAATGATATTTCCATTTGACTTTGTGGGGTGCATGCGGAGCATGCTTTCTTACGTTCTTTGCAAAAGGGAAATTAGCATAAGAAAGCTAACGTAAGGAAGCATGCTCCGCATTCGTTTGTAAGCGACAATAATTATAAATAATTTGTATTTAAAAATATGGTCTATAATATTGATGAAATACGGGGGATGTTTCCCATCTTATCCAGAAAGATAGATGGGAAACCTCTTGTATATCTTGATAACACCGCGACGTCGCAAACTCCAAAGAGTGTAGTGGATGCTATAGTGTCAGGGTATTGCGATACAAAGGCAAATGTGCATCGTGGTGTGCATACTCTTTCACAGGAGGCTACTGAGCTTCAGGAGGAGTGCCGTCGCCGCATTAAGGATTATATTGGTGCATCGTCTGTGGAGGAGGTGATTTTTACTCGTGGCACTACAGAAGCGATCAATCTTGTCGCTTCATCATTTGGATCTCTTTTTCCTGAAGATGGAGAAATAATACTGACAGTGATGGAGCATCATGCTAATATTGTGCCTTGGCAATTGCTTAAGAGCCGGCGACCCGACATCAAGATAAAGGTGGTGGATATCAATGATAAAGGAGAGCTCCTTCTCGACCAATATCGGTCGTTTTTCAATGAGCATACTTGTATTGCTTCTTTCTGTCATGTCTCGAATGTGCTTGGCACAGTCAATCCTGTGAAGGAAATGATCGATTACGCCCACTCTAAAGGAGTGCCCGTGCTCGTAGATGGAGCTCAGGCTGTTCCTCACATGAGGATTGATGTAAATGAACTTGATTGTGACTTCTATGCCTTCTCTTCCCATAAAATGTATGGCCCAACTGGAGTTGGTGTGCTATATGGAAAGAAGCGACATCTTCTTCGGATGCCTCCTTATCAAGGTGGAGGGGAGATGATATCGCACGTAAGTTTTGAGGGGACTACATTTGCAGAGCTGCCGTTTAAGTTTGAAGCGGGAACCCCTGATTTTGTCGGAATCGGATCATTCCCTAAGGCCATTGATTTCTTAGAGGAAGTGGGATTAGATAAAATCGAAGAGCATGAACATGCACTCTTGGAATATGCAGAAGCCAAGATGAGAGAGATTCCCGGGATGCGGATATTCGGCAATGCTCCTCATAAGAGTGCTGTGATATCATTTTTGGTAGGCGATATCCATCATTATGACATGGGAATGTTTCTTGATAAGCTGGGAGTAGAAGTCAGGACTGGACATCATTGTGCGCAACCTTTGATGCAGCGTCTCGGCATCTCCGGCACGGTCCGTGCTTCCTTCGCAGCCTACAATACCCACGAGGAAGTAGACGCCTTCATAGCTGCACTCAATAGGGTGATTCCTATCCTCAGTTAATTTGATAATGAGGCTAAAAGCACAAATAGGACTAATAAGTCTAATAGGTCCAATTAGTCTAATTAACAAGTAATTTTTAACAAATGTTAAAATTTAATGAAATTGAAACAATTTTGTAATCTGAAATGTTTAAAAATCATAAAGAAGATAGATTTTTGTTCATTAAGCAAAACGGATGGCTGGATACTTGGTATTAGACTCCGTATTAAAAAAGGATCAATCGTGAGATTGATCCTTTTTTAATTCATTTTTTCAATTCTTCTGCAAACTTGTTCGGGAATTTCCAGTGTTGACGCGGCTTCATTATCGCATATACGATCATCCAGATTCCAAGTAGAATGAAAGGGATGCTTAGAAGCTGACCTTGGTCGATTCCCCATTCAGCTCGCATTTGGATTTCCCAAGGCACTTGCACATTCTTTACATACTCAATTATGAAGCGAGATCCGAATGTCACCAAAAAGAAAACACCAGTCATGAGCCATGGTCTCTCCTCCGCATTCCGTTTCCAATACATCCACATGAGAAGTATGAATAGGAGCAGATAGCATCCGGCCTCATACAGCTGTGTAGGATGACATGCTACAGTCTCACCATTGCGTACAAAAATGAATCCCCATGGCAGATCTGTAGGGGCGCCGTAGATTTCCGAATTCATTAGATTTCCAAGGCGAATCAAACAACCGGTCAAAGCAATCGGTCCTACAATCTTATCGAGAACCCAGCTCATTGACTTATGGGTGACAAGCTTGCTGTAGATCCAAATACCAATAAATATGGCTATAGTCCCACCATGGCTTGCCAGTCCGCCATTCCACACCTTGAGAATCTCTGCCGGATGAGCTGAATAATAATCCCACTCATAGAATAAGACATGTCCAAGTCGGGCTCCGACTATGGTACAGACCACAAGATATGTGAGCAGACTCCCGAGCCATTTCTCAGGTGCTCCTTCATGCTTGAACATCGCAGCCACTATCTGATAGCCTATGAAAAAACCAGTCACGAACATCAGACCATACCATCTCACTGAGAAAGGTCCCAGTGAGAATAGTATAGGATCTGCGTTCCAAGTTACGAATGAAAGCATACGGCCTGCAGGTTATTTGCCTACGATGGCTGCTGTGTCCTGAGCTATCATAAGTTCCTCGTCTGTGGGAATAACGACTATGTGAACTTTAGAGTCCGGACCGGAGATTTCTACTTCTTCTCCTCTTGTCTTATTAGCCTCTTCGTTGAAAGTAACACCGAGATAAGCAAGCTTCTTGCAGATCTTCTCGCGGGTGCTGATTTGATTTTCTCCGACTCCGCCGGTAAATACGATGATGTCAGCACCTCCAAGGACAGCAGTATATGCTCCGATATATTTGAGGATACGGTATTCATACATCTCCAAAGCAAGGCGAGCACGGTCATTTCCTTCCTTTATGGCTGCTTCAATGTCGCGCATATCGTTGCTGATTCCGCTGACTCCGGCTACGCCGCTCTTCTTGTTGATGAGATTCATCAATCCGTCGGCATCCAGATTCATCTCCTTCATCAGATATACGAGGGCTCCCGGATCTACGTCGCCGACACGAGTACCCATCATTAAGCCCTCTGTAGGGGTGAGACCCATTGAAGTGTCGACACACTTGCCATCCTTGATGGCTGCGATGCTGCCGCCGTTGCCGATATGGCAAGTGATGATGCGTTGCTTTTCATAGTCAAGACCAAGGAACTCACATGCCCGTTTGCTTACGTAGCGATGACTTGTTCCATGGAATCCATAACGACGAACTCCATATTTTTCGTAAGCCTCGTATGGGAGGGCATACATATATGCATAGTCTGGCATAGTTTGATGGAAAGCGGTGTCGAATACCGCTACCTGCGGAACGCTCGGGATAAGTTCTGTGACTGCTTCAATGCCGGCGATGTTAGCAGGATTGTGGAGAGGAGCCACAGTGTAACATTCCTTCACTTCTTCGATCACTTCCGGAGTAATAAGCACAGACTTATTGAACTTGTCCATTCCGTGCACTACGCGATGGCCAACGGCATCAATCTCATCGAAACTCTTGATGACTCCATCTTTTGGATCGGTGAGAACTTTGATTACGTTTTCTACAGCTGCCTTTGCATCTGGCATTTCCACTTTGATGGTCTCCTTGGAGCCATCTGGACGCTTAAATTTAAGGAATGAATCGGGAAGTCCGATTTTCTCTACGCCCCCTTCAGCAAGCACTTCTTTTGTATTGCTGTCGATGAGTTTATATTTTACACTGCTGCTGCCGCAGTTTAGCACTAATATTTTCATTTTTCTAATTATATTTTATAAGGGCATTAAGGGCTTTAAAGCCTTTAATGCCTTTAAAGCCTTTATTTGTTTTTCTTCTCTGAAAGTGATTGATTGCAGGTGACGATTATGGTATTTATTATGTCTTCGA
>CAZWJO010000042.1:0-24806 GCA_964634905.1 uncultured Sangeribacter sp. | reverse complement strand
AAAGACAAAAATGGCAAAGATAATTAAATTTAACATACAAGCTCGCGAAGAGCTTAAAAAAGGTGTCGACGCTCTCGCTGATGCCGTAAAAGTAACACTTGGTCCTAAGGGCCGCAACGTGATCATCGAAAAGAAATTCGGTGCTCCTCACATCACTAAGGATGGCGTGACAGTCGCTAAGGAAATCGAGCTTGAAAACGCTTTTGAAAACATGGGTGCTCAGCTCGTGAAAGAAGTGGCATCAAAGACAGGTGACCAGGCAGGTGACGGCACAACTACTGCAACCGTACTCGCTCAGGCTATCGTAACTGAAGGCCTTAAGAATGTGGCAGCCGGTGCCAATCCAATGGATTTGAAGCGCGGTATCGACAAAGCCGTTTCCAAGGTAGTAGAAGGTATCAAGGAAATGAGCGAAGAAGTCGACGACGACATGGCTAAGATTGAGAATGTAGCTCGTATCTCCGCTAACAATGATGATGAAATCGGACGTCTCATCGCTGAGGCTATGAAGATTGTTAAGAAAGAAGGCGTCATCACAGTGGAAGAGGCTAAGGGTACTGATACTACCGTTGAAGTAGTGGAAGGTATGCAGTTCGACCGCGGATATATCAGCCCATATTTCGTGACAAATTCCGAGAAGATGGAATGCGAAATGGATTCTCCGTATATCCTTCTCTACGACAAGAAGATATCCAACCTTCAGGAGATGCTCCCAATACTTGAGGCTGTAGCTCAGACCGGTCGTCCTCTCCTCATTATTGCTGAGGATGTAGACAATGAGGCTCTTGCTACTCTCGTAGTTAACCGTCTCCGTGGCAGCCTTAAGATCTGCGCTGTTAAGGCTCCAGGTTTTGGCGACCGCCGCAAAGAAATGCTTGAGGATATCGCTATCCTTACCGGTGGCAATGTCATCAGCGAGGTTAAGGGAATGCAACTTAAGCAGGCTACAATCAACGATCTCGGCAATGCCGAAAAAGTGACTGTAAACAAAGACAACACTACTATCGTGAATGGATCAGGCAGCAAAGAGGCCATTGACGCCCGTGTTGCTCAGATCAAAGCTCAGATTGAGACAACCACTTCTGATTATGACAAGGAGAAACTCCAAGAACGTCTTGCAAAACTCGCAGGTGGCGTAGCAGTTCTCTATATCGGCGCTCCATCAGAAGTAGAAATGAAAGAAAAGAAAGACCGCGTTGATGATGCCCTCAGCGCAACACGTGCTGCAATCGCAGAAGGTATTGTTCCCGGTGGTGGCGTTGCATACATCCGTTGCCTTCCCGCTCTTGACGAACTTAAGGGTGACAACAGCGATGAGACCACAGGTATCGCAATTATACGCCGTGCAATCGAAGAGCCTCTCCGTCAGATTGTAGAAAACGCAGGTCTTGAAGGCGCTGTGATCGTTCAGAAAGTGAAAGAAGGAACAGGCGACTTTGGCTTTAATGCCCGCACTGACAGCTATGAAAACTTCTTTGCAACCGGCGTAATCGACCCGGCAAAGGTGACACGCGTTGCACTTGAGAACGCAGCCAGCATAGCCGGCATGTTCTTGACCACTGAATGTGTCATAGCTGACAAGAAGGAAGATAACCCCATGCCTCCAATGCCAGCAGGCGGGATGCCAGGCATGATGTAATCCATCATAAGTCAATATAATTAAGGCGGGGGCGAAGATCGCATTCCCCGCCTTAATCATTTTTGGCACGGCTTTTGTTATTATGGAAGAGATGGCTTCCCAGCCGTCTCATATAAAAATGAAAAAGTATAATCATTAATATATAAATGAAGAACGACTATTCAAAGCAATTCAGACCAATCTTGGAGCAATCCTACAACATCGCTCAGGAATTCAACTCAAAAGTAATCACCTGTGAGCACTTCGTGCTTGCAGCACTGAGAGATGAAAACGGATATGCCCTCAAGATTCTGAGACAACTCCGCGTCCCCATCGACAAGATGCGCAAGGAGGTAGAAGAACAGATCGCAGATCAAGTGAACTCAGGAGAGTCCACTACCCTCTTCGAGCAGCAATACCGTATCAGTCTCCCGGCTGTACGCCATCTGCAGCTCGCCACTTCTGAGGCCCGCAAGATGCATTCTTCCGTCATAGGAGGAGAACACATCCTTCTCGCCCTCATCCACGACCAACGCTCCATGGACAGTGAGTTTCTGAAAGATTTTAAGGAAAAATATCTCAACTTCGATATCTCTATCCAGTCAATAGGTCCCGGACAGATCCCTCCTTTCCCCTTCGGACAGAAGGATAATAATGAAGAGGAGCCGGATTTCGACGAAGATGACGAAGATGAATTTGCTCCGACAGCTTCAAGCAGTTCAAGATCGAAGAGCAGTTCAAAAGGGAAAGAGAAATCAGACACTCCCGCTCTTGACAAATTTGGCTACGACATGACTCAGCGGGCTGCCGAAGGTAAGCTTGACCCTGTTGTAGGCCGAGAGATAGAAATCGAACGTCTGGCACAGATCCTTTCACGCCGCAAGAAGAACAATCCCGTTCTTATCGGAGAACCTGGAGTAGGTAAATCAGCTATCGTAGAAGGTCTTGCACTCCGCATTCATCAGCGTAAGGTGAGTCGCGTGCTATTTAACAGACGTGTCATTGGTCTTGACATGGCTGCTATGGTTGCCGGCACTAAATATCGTGGTCAATTTGAGGAAAGAATCAAGGCTGTACTTGATGAACTTCAGAAAAACCCTCACATCATCCTCTTCATCGATGAGATACACACCATCGTAGGAGCCGGAAGCGCACCCGGCACAATGGATGCGGCAAATATGCTGAAGCCCGCACTTGCACGTGGAGAAATCCAGTGTATCGGTGCCACTACCCTTGACGAATATCGCAAGAACATCGAAAAGGATGGAGCACTCGAACGCCGTTTCCAAAAGGTGATGGTAGAACCTACTTCTCCCGAGGAGACACTTGAGATCCTGAATCAGGTGAAGTCGAAATATGAGGATCACCACAATGTGAGATACACTGACGAAGCTCTGAAAGCTTGTGTGGAGCTTACTGAGCGATATGTCAGCGACCGCAATTTCCCTGATAAGGCTCTTGATGCCCTCGATGAGGCTGGCAGCCGTGTTCATATCAGCAACATCATCGTGCCGGAAGAAATCGACAATCTCGAAAATGAGATTGCGACCACAACTGAGCAGAAACTCAAAGCTGCCAGTGAACAGGATTTCGGAAAAGCTAAGGAATTGCGCGATCGTGAGACCTCACTCAAGGCTGAACTCGAAAAAGTGAAGAGCAAATGGGAAGCCAAGCTCGACAAGGAGCGTCAGACTGTAGATGACGAGAAGGTAGCAGAGGTTGTTGCAATGATGACCGGAGTACCTACCCAGCGAATTGCCCAGACAGAAGGAAACCGTCTTCTTGAGATGGGCAAGACACTCCAAGGCTCAGTAATTGGACAAGAAGATGCCATAAAGAAAGTGGTAAAGGCTATCCAACGCAACCGTATCGGGCTTAAGGATCCTGAAAAACCCATCGGCGTATTCATGTTCCTCGGACCTACCGGTGTCGGTAAGACTCACCTTGCAAAGAAACTTGCAGAATATCTATTTGACAGTTCTGATTCGCTCATTCGTGTGGATATGAGTGAATACATGGAGAAATTCACCGTCAGCCGTCTTGTAGGAGCACCTCCGGGATACGTAGGATATGAAGAAGGTGGTCAGCTTACAGAGAAAGTACGTCGGCGTCCATATTCAGTAGTGCTTCTCGATGAAATCGAAAAGGCTCATCCGGATGTCTTCAACCTTCTTCTTCAGGTGATGGATGAAGGACGTTTGACCGACTCACTTGGACGGCGCATCGACTTCAAGAACACCATCATCATCATGACTTCCAATGTAGGAAGCCGTCAGTTGAAAGATTTCGGTACATCCGGTGTAGGTTTTAACACGGCTGCCGACGACAAGAAGCAGGCTCAGGGAGTGATTTCCAAAGCACTCAACCGTGCTTTCTCTCCTGAATTCCTCAACCGTATCGACGACATCGTAATGTTTGACCAACTCGACAAGGAAGCAATCTTCAAGATCATCGACGTTGAACTTGCTGACTTCTACGGCAGAGTGACGAAACTTGGCTACGAGCTGAAGCTTTCAGATGATGCCAAGGAATTCATAGCCACGAAGGGATATGACAAGAATTTCGGTGCCCGTCCGTTGAAGCGTGCAATCCAGAAATATCTTGAAGATGACTTGGCTGAACTTCTGCTTAAGCTGAATGCAGACGGCAAGCTTGGTGGAGTGATCGAAGTCAGCCGAAAGGACCCGGATTCTGAGCGACTTGACTTCAACTATATTGACCCTTGTCAATAATGCATAATTCATAATGCATAATGCATAATTCATAATGCATAATGCATAATTCATAACTCAACTTTCGTAAACGAAAGTTGAAGGTTAAGAGGGTTATTCCTCATCTAATGAAATTAAATTATACTGAGAAAAAGGCATTGTCAAATTTGGCAATGCTTTTTTCATTCTACTTTAAAGCCGGTAAAGCCCTTAGGGGCTTTAAGGGGATTTAAGCCTTTTAAAGCCGGTAACGCCTTTAGGGGCTTTAAGGGGATTAAAGCCTTTTAAAGCCGGTAACGCCTTTAGGGGCTTTAAGGGGACTAAAGCCTTTTAAAGCCGGTAACGCATTTAGGGGCTTTAAGGGGACTAAAGCCTTTTAAAGCCGGTAACGCACTTAGGGGCTTTAAGGGGACTAAAGCCTTTTTAAAGCCCTTAATGCCCCTAAAGGCTTTAAAGCCATTAAAGCCCTTAAGCAGCAACTCAGCAAGCGAAAGTTGGATTAAAATTTGCGTATGTGAGTTTTTTTGAGTAATTTTGTAGGTTGAAAAGATTAGGCAAAAAATGACTATTGACGAAGATAAGATTATTCCGGTCAATATAGAATCGGAAATGAAAAGTGCCTACATCGACTATTCGATGTCGGTAATCGTGTCGCGTGCGCTCCCGGATGTCCGCGATGGATTCAAGCCCGTTCACCGCCGTGTACTTTACGGAATGGGAGAAGTGGGTAATTATTACTCGGGAGACACAAAGAAATCAGCACGTATAGTCGGCGACGTTATGGGTCACTATCACCCTCATGGCGACTCCTCTATCTATATGACCATGGTGCGCCTTGCTCAGGAATGGTCTTTGAGATATCCACTTGTTTTTGGACAAGGAAACTTCGGGTCGATCGACGGTGACTCCCCTGCAGCGATGCGTTATACTGAGGTAAAACTGTCAAGAATGGGAGAAGAAATGCTCCGCGACCTTGACTCCGACACAGTAGATTTTGTCCCGAACTTCGACAATACCACAAAAGAACCGACCGTCCTCCCTACAAGGATACCAAACCTACTCGTAAACGGAGCCGCCGGTATAGCTGTAGGTATGGCAACCAACATGCCTCCTCACAACCTTACTGAGGCTTTAAACGCATCACTCGCCCTCATAGATAATCCAGACATCGACATAGAAGGCCTTATGCAGTATGTGACGGCTCCCGACTTCCCGACCGGTGGCGAAATCTTCGGATTGCAGGGCGTGCGCGATGCATACGAGACAGGGCGTGGCCGTATCGTGCTACGTGCTAAGGCTGAAATAGAATCAAACGGCACTCATGACCAAATCATAGTCAGCGAGATTCCATACGGTGTATTGAAAAACGACCTCGTTAAGAGCATCGCAGACATGGTTGAGGAGAAGAAAATTGAAGGAATCTCTGATATCACCGACACCTCTGCACGCGGCAAGATTCATATTGCAATCGACATTAAACGCGAGGCAAATGCAAGAGTAGTCCTAAATAAACTATACAAACTCACTCAACTCCAGACGAGCTTCAGCGTCAATAACGTTGCTTTGGTCAATGGACGTCCACGCACTCTCAACCTTAAGGAAATACTTCAGTATTTCGTAGACCATCGTCATGAAATCGTAATACGACGCACTAAATTCCTTCTGCGCAAAGCTGAGGAACGTGCACATATCCTGAAAGGCTTGATGATTGCATGCGACCACATCGATGAAGTGATCAACATCATACGTCATTCCCGCACGACTGAAGAAGCCCGCGAAAAACTTAGCCAGAATTTCGAGCTTGATGAGATTCAGACGCGTGCCATAGTAGAAATGCGTCTCCGACAGCTCACCGGTCTGGAAATGGATAAACTGCATGCCGAATACGACGAACTTATGAAACAGATAGAATTCTACAACAGCATTCTATCTGATGATTCAGTTTGCCGCAAGGTCATGAAGGATGAACTCATTGAAATACGTGATAAATACGGAGATGAGCGTCGCACAAAAATCAATATGTTCTCGAGCGATCTGAATGCAGAGGATTTTTATCCAGACGATGAGATGATCATCACAATATCTCATCTCGGATATATCAAGCGCACTCCGCTGACTGAATTCCGTGCCCAAAACCGTGGAGGAATCGGAGCAAAAGGAAGCAGCACACGCGATCAGGATTTCATTGAACATATTTACCCTGCGACCAACCACAACTATATGCTCTTCTTCACTAACAAGGGTCGTTGCTACTGGCTGAAAGTGTATGAAATTCCTGAATTCGCAAAGAACTCAAAAGGACGTGCAATCCAGAATCTGCTTAATATAGATGCCGATGATGCAGTCAACGCATTTATCTGCATAAAGAATCTCGGAGACGAGGAATTTGTGAATAAACATAACTTACTTTTCTGCACACGCAACGGAGTAGTAAAGAAGACTCCACTTGAAGCATATAGTCGTCCTCGTGCGAATGGGGTGAACGCTATCATAATCCGTGAAGATGATACACTTCTCCAAGTTGAGCTAACTGATGGCGACGCTCAAGTGATATTAGCAAGCAAAGCGGGATATGCTACCAGATTCAGTGAATCTGAACTCCGAGAAATGGGTCGTATCTCTACCGGTGTCCGGGGCATGACTCTACGTGGAGAAGGAGATGAAGTAGTAGGCATGGTGACAGCCAAGACAGATGACAACGAACACAGCATTTTAGTAGTGTCAGAAAATGGATTTGGCAAACGAACCGATCTTGATGACTATCCTGTCAGCATGCACCGGGGAGGCAAGGGAGTGAAGACACTCAACGTCACTGACAAGACCGGGAATCTCGTAGCCATCAAGAAGGTGACTGATGAAAATGATCTTATGATCATCAACCAGAGCGGCATAACTCTACGTCTCCCTGTCAATACTCTACGTCTGCAAGGAAGAAACACTCAGGGAGTAAAACTCATTGACCTTGCCAAGCGAGGAGACCGCATCGCATCGGTATGCGCGGTGGATTCTGACCCAGAAGAGGAAGTTGAGAAAGAACTTGAAGCAGAACAGTCTGAAAATAGAGATACAGAAGAAATTCAAGTAGAAGAAGAACAGACTGAAACTGAGAATGAAAACGATAATAATCAATAATCTTTAACATAAACCAAAATGAAAAAGCTCATGACATTCGCGCTTTGCTTCGCAGCCATAGGCTCGATGAGCGCACAAAAAGCTAATGTGGAAGCTGCCAAGAAGCTTTCAGGAAAGCCTGATAAAATTGAAGAGGCACGCACTCTTATCAATGAGGCAATGCAAAACCCCGAAACTGCCAACGATGCCCAAACATACTTTATCGCCGGCAAGATTGAATTCGACGCATTCGACAAGGATCTTACCAACAGCATGATCAACCCTGCTTCTGTTGATAACCTAAAAATGGGTCAGAATCTTCTGAATGGCTATCACAACTTTGTAAAGGCACTTCCGCTCGCTGCTGTTCCTAACGAGAAAGGTAAAGTAGACACGAAGACTTCTAAAGCAATCGTAGGAGCTCTAAAGGGACACGTCAACGACTACTTCAAGGCTGGTGCAGACTTCTTCAACGGCCAGAAAGTATATCCGGAAGCATACGAATCATTCATGATCTACGCTGATATGCCGGAGCAGGAATTTATGCAAGGTGAAAAACTCGAACTCCCTGAAGCAGACCGTGGGACAGCATATTTCAATGCAGGTCTTGCAGCCTATTCAGGCAATGAGATTTACAAGAGCGCAGATGCATTCCGCAAAGCACGTAATGTTGGTTACGACGACAAGCAGGCTTACATTTATGAGATCGCTTGCTGGCAGGCAGCAGCTCAGCGCGACTCTACAATGGTAGAGACTGCTCAGGAAAAAATCATGGAAGTTGCTAACGAAGGCTACCAGAAATATGGCATGGATGAACCTCTCTTCATCAACAATATCGTCAATTTCCTTGTAGCAGATGGAAAATATGATCAGGCAGTCTCAAAAGTTAGCGAACTTATCGCAGCAAATCCTGACAACGCAGGTCTTTATGGACTCCGTGGTTTCGTCTATGACCGCATGAACAAAGATGATGAGTCAGTAAGCGACTACAAGAAAGCTGTCTCTCTCGATGGTGTTGATTTTGAGACCCTCAAGAATGCCGGTAAGAAAATCTACCGTGTAGGTGCCGACAAGTGGAATTCAATCGAAGGCAACAGTGAAGAAGCCCGCGCAGCCCGTGTTGATGTGAAGACCAACTATTTTGAAGCTGCAAAATCTATCGCAGACAAGGCTAAAGCTATGAACTCAAACGATAGCGACCTCGACTATCTCATCGAGAATATCGACTACGCTCTCACTACATTCTTCAACTAAGCTTAAACGTATCCTGAAAATTGAATAAGGGTATAGATGAATTTTTCATCTATACCCTTATTCTTTAATTACGAAGGCTTATTGGGCTTATTAGGCTTATTGGGCTTATATTATATAGGTTGCTACTATTTCGGCTTAAAAAAATTTTTACAAATTTTATCATCCCATTTGCACTATAATTGAAAAAAAATAAGTAACTTTGCACGTCGAAAAAGGCAATTCTGCCAGAAGAAAAATCTTCTTTCATTAATATTGCCTTTTTCCTTTTGAGTTTCAACAGTTTCAACCCCAATTGAACATATTTATGGGACTATTTTCATTAACGCAGGAAATTGCAATGGACCTTGGCACCGCCAATTCCATCATCATACATAAAGATAAGATAGTAGTCAATCAGCCATCAGTAGTGGCAATCGACAACAAAACCGACAAACTTCTCGCAGTAGGCGAGGATGCCCACCAGATGGAGGGCAAGGAGCCCCCGGGCATCCGCACAATCCGCCCACTCCGCGACGGCGTGATAGCAGACTTCAACGCTGCAGAGCAGATGATACGTGGCTTGGTAAAGATGGTCAATAGCAAACGCCGCTGGTTTTCTCCAAGCCTGCGTATGGTGGTATGCATCCCTTCAGGCTCCACCGAGGTAGAAATCCGTGCGGTGCGTGACTCAAGCGAACATGCCGGCGGGCGTGACGTATTTATGATCTACGAGCCAATGGCAGCCGCACTTGGCATAGGTCTTGACGTGGAGGCTCCCGAAGGCAACATGATTGTAGATATAGGTGGCGGTAGCACCGAAATCGCTGTGATTTCACTTGGTGGCATCGTCAGCAATAAGAGTATCCGTGTAGCAGGTAATGATCTGACCGCTGATATTCAGGAGCACATGGGGCGAGTACACAACCTCAAAATCGGCACGTCGATGGCCGAAAGAATCAAGATTCAAGTAGGTAGTGCACTAACGGAACTTGAAAATCCTCCAGAACCATTCATCGTAAGAGGTCCGAACAGAATGACAGCCCTCCCAATGGAAGTTGCTGTTACACATGAGGAAGTTGCTCATAGCATCGAGAAGACCATCGCAAAGATGGAAACTGCGATTCTTGCAGCCCTTGACCAAACACCACCGGAGCTTTATGCAGATATAGTGCGCAACGGCATCTATCTTGCAGGGGGCGGGGCCCTTCTAAGAGGCCTTGACAAGAGATTGACAGACAAGTTCCATATCGAATTCAAAGTAGCGGACGATCCGTTGACTGCTGTAGCGCGTGGCACTGGAGTGGCACTCAAGAACATCAACAGATTCCGCTTCCTCATAAGATGAGGAATCTCCTGAACTTCTTGATAAAATACAGCACATGGTTCGTGTTTACGTTCTATGTGCTGATTTCATGCATCTTGCTGGTAAAGTCGAGTGATAATCATTTTTCACTTTATGTCTCGTCGGCTAATGCCATTGGAGGCGCTATTTACCGGACCTCTTCTGAAGTGACAGACTATTTCGGACTACTTGCAGTCAATCAACGTCTTCAGGAAAGCAACGCAAAGCTTGAAAGCGAAGTTCTCAACCTTCGCCAACAGCTTAGCCAATATCAAGTGCTATCACAAGACACGAGTGCAATAATAGAAAGTCAACGCTTTGGATTCATCGGCGCATCCGTTATCAACAATTCCATCCGTCATCCACGTAACCATTTCACTATTGACCGCGGAAGCAACGATGGTGTTCAGCCAGGTATGGGTGTTGTAGACCAAAGTGGCGTCGTAGGTATAGTAGACGTGACCGGAAAGAGAACTTCAAGAGTAATCTCTCTCCTTAACCAGAACCAGCATTTCAGTGCGAAAGTTAAGAATACACCATACGTAGGAAGCCTTACATGGAGAGGCGACGATCCCTCAATCGCCTTCCTTGAAGAAGTTCCAAGGCATGCCAAATATCAGATAGGCGACACAATCGTCACGAGTGGATTTTCCACTACTTTCCCGGAAGGTATCGACATAGGAACAATCATGGGTAAGATCAAGACAAGCGACGATACGTTCTTGATTTTGAAAATCAGGCTCGCATCCAACTTTAAGACGCTCGGAACTGTCAGAGTAATAAAAGATGCACTCAAGCAGGAACTCGACTCATTGAATAATATCGGGACATACGAATAACATAGTAAGAAATGGATAAAAGCTTTATCTCATACATTTTGCTGTTTGTGATACTGGTGCTCGTACAGGTCCTTCTGCTCAATCATATCGTACTATTCAACAGTGCGGTATGTCTGGCATTTATATATTTTTTGATAAAGCTCCCCTTGGGGCTATCTCCAAATCTCCTTCTTACTTTGGGATTCATTCTTGGTCTTAGTGTAGACATTCTATCAGATACACCCGGGCTAAATGCTCTTTGCTGCACTATTCTTGCCTCGCTCAAAAAGCCCGTTTTCTATGCTTACGAGCAGCATGACGATCAAAAGCGTAATATCTCCCCCTCAATTGGGACAATGGGATTCCTAAACTTCAGCAAATATATCTTTAGCCTCTCGGCTATCTACTGCCTGCTTTCATTCTTTGTAGATTTTGTCTACTATTCGGATGTAGTGCAGATTCTAATCAAGGCCGGAGCAAGCACCGCTTTCACTTTCCTGGTGATTCTGGCAATAGACTCTCTCATATATAAAAATTAATCCAATATCCCGTGCCAAAGGATTATACGTTAGAAAAAAGAAAATATGTCATCGGCGGCTTCATCACCGTCATCGTGATAATATTCATAATAAGACTTTTCAATCTTCAAGTAAGCGACGGCACATATAAAGAAAATGCCGAGTCAAACGCTTTCTTCCGTAAGATTTTATATCCATCACGCGGTCTGATATACGACCGCAATGGACGCCTCGTAGTTCTTAACCAACCTGAATATGATGTCATGCTCATACCGAAAGACCTCGGCAATGAGTTTGATACCATTGGTCTTTGCTCAGTGCTCAACATTACAAAAGAAGAGCTTATGAGCAAATGGGCGGATATGAAAAATCCACGCAAAAATCCCGGATACTCTGCATATACGCCACAAAAATTGATGTCGCATCTTTCTCAAGAGGATTACGGACGACTGCAGGAAAAGCTTTATCTTTTTCCTGGATTCTATGTACAGAAGAGAAATGTGCGTGAATATGCCACTCCCGGAGCAGCTAATATCCTCGGTAATATCCGTGAAGTTAATGCTAAGGACGTGGAAAACGACCGTTATTACAGACGAGGCGACTATACCGGAGACCTGGGTGTAGAAAAGAGTTATGAACCTTTCCTAAGAGGTATCAAAGGAGAGGAAATACTTATGAAAGATGCCCTCGGACGTATTAAAGGTAAATATGAGGATGGAATCCACGATGTAATTCCAGTGGCAGGCCGCGACTTGACACTTAGCATAGACATGGATCTCCAAGAATATGGAGAACAATTGATGCAAGGGAAAATTGGAGCAATTGTGGCAATCGAACCTCAGACCGGAGAAATACTTTGCATGGTGTCATCTCCTACCTACGATCCTTCTCTCCTCGTAGGATCAGGACGAGGGAAAAATTATGCCGCTCTTGTAGCAGATAAATATAAGCCTCTCTATGACCGGGCACTTCAAGGAACATATCCTCCCGGATCTACATTCAAACCAACGCAAGGACTTATATTTCTTCAGGAAGGAACCATCACCACATCTACAGCATATCCATGCTATCATGGATATATCAACGGACTTCGAGTAGGATGTCACGGACATGGGTCACCTCTTCCACTAAAACCAGCTCTTGCCACTTCATGCAATGCATTTTTCTGTTGGGGCTTGAAAAACTATATTGACAAAAAAGGCACAAAGCCTGCCAATCAATTGGAAAAATGGAAAAACTATATGGTAGAGATGGGATATGGTTATCGCCTTGGCGTAGACCTTCCCTCGGAAAGCCGCGGCTTCATACCTAATCCAGACTACTATAGCAATTCTTTCCGTGGGAGCAATTGGAGTGCGAATTCAATCATATCCATAGCCATCGGTCAAGGAGAAGTGCTTGCCACTCCCCTACAGATTGCAAATCTTGCTTCTACGATTGCCAACCGCGGATGGTTTATCACTCCACATGTGGTCAAGGCTATCAGTGACACAGTCATTGATCCTAAATACCATGAGAAAAGAAAGCCATCCATCAAGAAAGAGCATTATGAGCAAGTGGCAGAAGGAATGAGAATGGCTGTACTTGGAGGAACATGTCGACTCGCAAATCTTCCAGGCCTGGAAGTATGTGGGAAAACGGGAACAGCCCAGAACCCTCACGGAAAAGATCACTCTGCATTTATGGGATTCGCACCACTCAACGACCCTAAAATCGCAGTAGCGGTCTACGTAGAGAATGCCGGTTTCGGAGCTACCTACGGAGTGCCAATCGGAAGCTTAATCATGGAGAAGTATCTCAAGGGCTCCATAGCCCCTGAAAGGAAATATCTTGAAGAAAGAATGTTGAACTCAAATACTATCGTCACAAGTGGAGTCAAAAAACATTGATGCCAACACGTCGGTATTCCGATGGCTTGATTGGCCAACCATTATAATCTATCTGATTCTTGTCGTAGCGGGAGCAGTGAGCATCTATGCTGCGAGCTACGACTTCGACCGTGCAAGCATGTTTGATTTCAATGAGTTTTCCGGAAAACAATTTCTCTGGATAGGACTCTCAATCATCATCGGCTGCGCAATCCTCCTCTTTGACTATCGGATATATGAGACATACGCTTATCCGGTCTACATAGCAGTGCTTCTTCTAATGGTAGTGACTATATTTGTCGCTCCCGACATTAAAGGATCGCGTTCTTGGCTTGTGCTCGGACCTGTCAGTATCCAGCCAGCAGAATTCGGTAAATTTGCGACTGCTCTTGCTCTTGCAAAACTCTTCAACTCTTACAATTTCAATCTCAACCAAAAGATAAGCAACTATTTCAGGGCTCTTATCATTATCTTCATTCCAGTTGCACTGATTCTTCTCCAACATGAGACTGGTTCTGCGCTTGTCTACATATCTCTCTTCTTTGTGCTATATCGTGAGGGGATGAGTGGGATGGTGCTTTTCTCTGCGGTATGTGCCATCACATATTTTGTAGTGGCAGTGAAGTATGCTGAGCCGTTGCTTCTTGGTATACCGGTAGGCGAATTTACAGTTTTCTGCATTATCATTGCGGTCTTCTGCTGCATGTTGCTTTTCTATTGTAAGGACGCCATAGTCTCAAGAAATGTCTTAATCGGTTTTCTTGCGAGCGGGCTTATTGTGACAGCCTTGGCACTTTCCGGCATACCTGTACCGGGCACATGGTATTTCATAGGAATAATCGTGGCAGCGTTGATTTATGTGACCATAGCCATGTATCGGCATCAGATAGAGCGCTACGTGATAACTATAATTTTCACAGCGGCTTCGGTGATGTTTCTCTTCTCGGTCAATTATGTCTTTGGCCATGTGCTTGAGCCACACCAGCAGATGCGTATTAAAGTTGCGCTCGGTATCGTAGACGATCCTCGCGGAGTCGGCTACAATGTAAATCAATCTAAGATAGCCATAGGATCGGGAGGAATGGTCGGCAAAGGATTCCTTAATGGAACTCAGACAAAGCTTAAATATGTACCGGAACAGCACACCGACTTTATCTTTTGCACGATTGGCGAAGAGGAAGGGTTTGCAGGTAGCAGCGCCGTCTTATTGGCATTCCTTGCTCTTATCCTGCGAGTAATCCACATAGCTGAAAGGCAACGTACGCCTTTCGGAAGAGTATATGCTTATTGTGTGGTGTCGTATTTGATATTCCATATTTGTATCAATATTGGAATGGTGATTGGCCTATGCCCTGTCATAGGCATACCGCTACCCTTCTTCAGTTACGGAGGATCGGCACTATGGAGCTTTACTATCCTCCTCTTCATTCTTCTGCGAATCGACGCTTCGAGAAAAGAACGAAGGGATTGAACCCTGGTATCGATGTCTGAGGGTGGTCAATAGGCAAAGAAAAGCCAATATTGAAATTAAAATCAACGATAGATCCAGAAGAGCCTCACCACCACTCATAGAAAGACCGATAGGGAAAGTAGCAATTTCAGCAGATTCGTCATCATCGTCATTTAGCCTCAATGCGCTAAGTGACGATTTCCATTTTATAACACCATCTTCCAGACCTACTAAACCAGGATTTCCTCTGACAAGTTCTTTGATAGAAGTATCTTCAGCGGAATATATCTGATACTGGCCCGAAGAGAGATCACGCCATTCTTCTATCGCATCTGGACTTCCGGCAACCACGGCAAAGAATTCTGTATCATGAGACTTTGACATGTCATAGAGCCTATTGATCTTCCAACTTGTAGCCATCGACAGAGTGTTGATATCGGGCACAAGGAGCATCAACTGACGGTCGTAGCCAGTGAGCATGTCTGTGACATCCTCTTCCCCATCTTCGCTCCAAATCCTAAAATCAGAAGCTTCTTCATTTACTAAAGAAGAAGAATGCTCATTCTTTACAAACTCTTTTTCTTCTCTACGCACAAACTTCCATCCTTCGGCCTCATCCGGCAATTCGTCATCCTCTCCAAATTTTCTCATCGCTCCATTCTTCTCATAGACGAATTCGTAGCGAGGGATATACTCGGCTTCTTCATCTTGAGCAAGCAGACGTGTACCTACCTTATAAGGACGGAAATCAACCATCGGTTGCTGCCAGTAACCAATGTAACCTACTATGACTATATAGGCAGCGATGACGACAGTAGCTATCCATTGAAGATACGGCGAAATGAGACTCTTGACCTTTGAATTGAATTTTAAGAGCCATATTACGGCTAAGGATATAATGCAATTTTTTATGAATGTTGCCCAGTTAGAAACAACTATGAAATCACCAAAGCACCCACAGTCTGCCACAGGATCCGATATTGCAATCCAAAGTGTAAGAGGAAGCATGACGAGCATAAACAGAGCTGCCATAATAGGGGCTGCTTTTCGGAAGCATCCCAAAAGAAGGGACACACCAATGACGAATTCTACTGTAAAGAGGATGAATGCCAATACAAGGACTGTGTTGCCCCAATCTACAATTGGGATATGCATCGCCACTAAGTATTCCATGGTTTTGTAGTAGGAGCCCCAAGGATCGATACCCTTAGATAAACCGGAAATGATGAAAACACTTCCTACAGCAAGTCGCATCAGCCATGTCAGGACAACGAGGGCCTTTGGAAATTTTTCAAGAAAAGGAGCTGCTTTGCGCCAAGCCCAAGAATCATCAAGCCAATCGCTGAAACGATCAAACTTCTTCTCTATACCGAGAGGAGTTTTCCTATCTTTTGAATCCTGCTTTTCTTTATTTTCTTTATCAGTCAAATCTGGCATTCTTTATTTGTTTTAGCTTTAGACTCGGTAATAATGCAATGGGTATTATGAATTGTAAGATGGATTTGTTTTGATGAGCGCAAAAAGGGCATAATTGATCATGTCCATATAGTTTGCGTCTATACCTTCGCTTACAATAGTCTTTCCGTCGTGCCCTTCAATCTCTTTTGTGCGCATCAATTTTTGAAGAATGATGTCGGTGAAGCTGCTAACTCTCATGTGACGCCAGGCTTCATCGTAGTCATGATTCTTATTCTCCATTAGCTGGGTCGCACTATTTAGTTTCTCATCATAAAGGCGCAAACATTCTGCCGGAGCAAGATTTTCACCCGGACCAAGATCAAGCTGGATAAGAGCCATGACACAATAGTTGACAATCCCGATAAATTCCGGACGAATACCCTCATTGACAAATGCCACTCCTTTGTCTTCAATGCTTCTTATGCGCATCGCCTTGATCATTATCTGATCGGTTAGGCTCATTGGGCGCATGATGCGCCATGACGTCCCGTAGTCCATGAGTTTCTTCTCAAAAAGATCGCGACATTCTTGCTTCGCAATTGTGAATTCTTCTGCTGTATTATGCTTTTTCATACGTGCTTCTATGGTTTATTTTACAAATTTAGCAAAAAAAGATCAATAATAGGGTATTTACTCAAAGATTTTTTATAATTTTGTAGTAGTAATACTAAATTCAACTTTCGCAAGCTCTATAATCTCACGCAGAGGCCGCAGAGGCGCAGAGTTCCAATGGTTTGGGAAGCTTCGTGTCGCAGTCCCATAGACTGAAGTCTGGGGTTAACAAATTAGAGGATTACCTCTCCGAGGTAAGTTGTTGATAAGCTTCGCATCGCTCGGAGAACGCAGAGCAACAGTGCAATGTCTGCGCTAAGGATTTGCACCTCAATGATAAAGAACTTGCGAAACATGAATTCTTTAGGACAAAAAAACTTAAAGGAGTTTGCAATAAATAGATGATCAATTGAGAGAAGAAATACAAATTGAAATGTCAGATATAAGATTTATACCGGAGTGGGAACCTATTGAATTTGTTCTCCTCGCTCTTCCAAATAAAAATACTGATTGGGATTATATTCTCCCTGAAGCATTGGACCAATATGGTCGCCTTGTGAAAGCTATTACTGATGAGGGGATAAAAGTGGCTCTTCTTTGCAATGACGTAGCAGAAGCCATGGAAGCGACCCAGGGTTCCAATCAAGAGTTGATTTCTTTTATTCCGATGGAATACAACGACACTTGGACCCGGGACTATGGAATGCTTACCGTCGTGAGAAATGAACGACTTCGCGCACTTGATTTCGGATTCAATGCCTGGGGACTGAAATTTGCATCAGACAAAGACAACTTAGTCAATCTTCATCTTGATAGGAGAGGATATATGAAGCCTCTCATTTATCGAAATGAACGCGATTTCATTTTGGAAGGAGGGTCAGTGGAAACAGATGGTAACGGAACTATCCTGACTACCTCAAGATGCCTTCAGTCTCCAAATCGAAACGGGGGATTGACAAAAGCTGAACTGAATCAAAAGTTGAATGAACGATTAGGAGCCGATCATGTACTCTGGCTTGATCATGGAGCTCTTGAAGGAGATGATACCGATTCTCATATCGACACACTTGCTAGGCTTGCACCGGAGGACACAATCGTCTTTACCGGCACAAAGAATTTTGATGACCCGCAGTTTGAGTCGCTTCTTGCAATGAGAGCTCAGCTGACACTATTCCGAACATCTGAAGGGAATCCTTACAATCTTGTAGAACTCCCTCTTCCTGAAGCCGTTTTTGATGAAGATGGAAGGCGACTCCCAGCAACCTACGCCAATTATCTCGTGGCAAATGGAGTTATCTTTATGCCAACATACGGTCAGCCAGATAAGGATGAACTTGCTATGCGAAGCATCCGTATAGCCTTTCCTAATCATAAGGTAGTTGGAGTGGATTGCCGCACTCTTCTTCGCCAGCATGGCTCACTACACTGCGCTACAATGCAGATTCCTGCCGGAATCCTAAAACTCTAATAATCAATATGACATATTGTCAAATTGTCAATATGACAATTTGACAATAGTTCAATCTGACAAAAATGACAATTATGATCAAAAATATAATCAAGACAGGCATAATTCAGCATAATTTCACTGAAGATGTGGCAAAGAACCGTGCCCGCAATCTTGCAGCTATCCGTTCGCTTGCTGAAGAAGGGGCACAGCTGATTGTGCTTTCCGAACTTCACGATTCTCTCTATTTCTGCCAATGTGAAGACGTAGATAATTTTCAATATGCCGAATCTCATCCGGGAGAGTTTTTTGATGTATACTCAGAAGCTGCCCGTGAAAATGGAATTGTGCTTGTTGCGAGCAGTTTCGAGCGTCGTGCACCGGGTCTTTACCACAATACAGCTGTGGTATTCGAATCAGATGGCACCGTGGCAGGCCGCTATCGGAAGATGCACATTCCTGATGACCCCGGTTTCTATGAGAAATTTTATTTCACACCGGGAGATATGGGATTCCATCCCATTGATACATCAGTCGGCAGACTTGGTGTTCTTGTATGTTGGGACCAATGGTATCCGGAAGCAGCCCGATTGATGGCACTTGATGGAGCTGATATGCTAATCTATCCAACTGCTATAGGTTGGAATCCCGATGATCCGGAAGATGAGAAAAGACGTCAGCGTGAAGCTTGGATCACTGTGCAACGCGGGCATGCCGTGGCTAATGGAATACCTGTAGTTAGTGTAAACCGTGTCGGATTTGAGGAGGATCTTACTGGCGTATCCTCTGGCATAGATTTTTGGGGATCGAGTTTTGTAGCCGGGCCACAAGGAGAGTTTCTCTATCTTGCACCCGAAGACAAACAATCGGAAGAAATTGTTGATATCGATCTTAATCGTTCTGAAAACGTAAGACAATGGTGGCCGTTCCTGCGCGACCGCCGTATCGATTCTTACGGAGACCTTACCAAAAGATTCCTTCATTAAAAGATATGCTACGGACGCACGTGCCGTGCGTCCCTACAACGCGGTAATAAAGCAAATGTTGCATTATGAATTGACTAAAATGGATAAGACAATTGAAATAGATGGCGTAAACTTGCATTATCGGGATACTGGGGAAGAAAATCTTCGTCCGGTCATCATTATGCACGGATGGGGATGCAATGTCGATACCGTAGCTTCAATGGAAAATATATTCAAAGGGAAAATGAGGGTGCTTAATGTAGATCTTCCGGGACATGGAAAGAGTACCGAACCTCCTTTCGTTTGGGGAATAGAGGAATTCACTGCAATGATGGAGAAATTCATTTCCAAATTGGGTCTTGAACGTCCTTCACTCGTTGGGCATTCGTTCGGAGGTCGAATAAGTATTCTATTGAGTTCAAGAAGAGAAGTAGAAAAGGTGTTGCTCGTGGATTCTGCAGGTATAAAACCTAAAAGAAGTCTTTCATATTATTGGAAGGTCTATTCTTTCAAGGCTATGAAAAATGGAGTCATGCTCCTTTTCGGAAAGAAGAAGGGATCCGAAATAGTTGATAAATTAAGAGGGAAAAAAGGATCAGCTGACTATCGCAATTCATCACCTCGAATGCGAGCCATCATGAGCAAATGTGTAAATGAGGATTTGAAATATGCAATGCCTTCTATCAAGGCTCCCGTGCTTCTTGTCTGGGGAGAAGACGACACGGCTACTCCCCTTTCAGATGCACAGACTATGAAAAAGTTAATCCCGGATGCAGGGCTTGTATCTTTCCCCGGTTGCGGACACTATTCATTTCTCGACAATCCTTTCGGATTTAAAGCTGTAGTCTCCTCCTTCTTCAATATTTAAAGCCTGGTAAAGTCTAAAGCCCTTAAAGCCCCTAAGGCCTTTAAAGCCACCTAAAGCCTTTAAAGCCTCCTGAGGCCTTTAAAGCCACTAGAGCCCTTAAATCCACCTAAAGCCTTTAAAGGCCTTAAACCTCCTAAACCTTTTAAACCTTTTAAACCACTTAAACCTTTAACCAGTGAACGCTTTCTCAATAATCATCCTTGTCATCTGCGGAATCTACATGCTTCTCAATTTCCGCCACGACATACACATGCTGCAACAAAATAGCTATCGCATCGATCGCTATTGGAAATGGCTAAATCGATCCGGTGACATATCATCCGTCCCACGTATGGTGAATGTCGGCGTACTGCTACTTTTGTTCTCAACTTTGCTTACTCCCGCTATCAATGCCATTATCGTGGCTATCACGTGTATTGTACAATCTATAATATTGCTCAGGAAGAAGTTCAAAAAGCCACTTGTCTTCACACCACGAGTGAAAAGAATTTACAGTGTATGCGCAGTGTTTGCAATTGCATTTTCCCTTTCTGTAATCTTAACAGTAGGACGTGGAGGAAGTGACGCTTTTTTATATTATACCGGAGGTCAGCTAAGTCTTGGATCCATTCTGTTTCTTTGCATTTTCTCTTGGGCAATCGCTATACTTGCGGTATGGGTACTCAAGCCTGTAGAAGCTTCTATCAATGCCAAATATCGCAACGAGGCTATATCAATCCTCCAGAGTATGCCCGACCTTAAGATTATAGGTATCACTGGAAGCTATGGAAAGACATCTACCAAACATTATCTTCATCGCATACTTTCCGAGCACTATGATGTATTGATGACTCCCGGTAGCTACAATACCCCTATGGGAGTAATTCGTACGGTCAGAGAAATGATGAAGCCTTATAATGAGATATTCATTTGCGAAATGGGTGCGAAGCAGCTTGGCGACATCAAGGAAATATGCGATATGGTGCATCCTCAAATTGGAATAGTGACAGCTGTTGGTCCAATGCACCTTGAGTCATTTAAGAGCATCGAAAACGTGCAAAAGACAAAATTTGAACTTATAGATGCCCTCCCCTCCAACGGATTCGGAGTGATTAACAACGATTTTGAATGGTGTGCAAATCGTCCTGTCAATAATGTTGAAGTGGTCCGTTATGGAGTTTCCTCTCCAAAAGAATGCGAATATGTTGCCACGGATGTCATATATTCTCCTACGGGTACAGATTTCACTGTGAAAGGGAGTGATGGAACAGAAATCAAACTCCATACACGACTTGTCGGAGAATGTAACATTTCCAATCTTGTTGCCGCAGTGATTGTCGCTTTGTATTTAGGACTGACTGCAGACGAAATCCGAAGAGGAGTGGAATCAATTGAACAAGTAGAGCATCGCCTCAATGTGAAGCGCACTCCCGGAGGAGTCACAATCATTGATGATGCTTTCAACTCCAATCCTTCCGGTTCTCGGATGGCTGTGGATGTACTGTCACAGTTTAAGGATGGCAAACGCATTATCGTCACACCGGGCATGATTGAACTTGGAAGCGAACAGGAGAATCTTAATAGGGAACTTGGAAGACAAATCGGAGAGAAACTTGATGTAGCTGTAATAGTTGGAGCTTATAATCGAAACGCACTCGTAGACGGCATCCGATCGACAGACTTCGACGAAAAGAATCTCCATATAGTGGATTCATTTGCAGATTCCCAAGCACTCCTCTCCAAAATTCTTGCTCCGGGAGATACAGTCCTCTACGAAAATGACCTTCCTGACTCCTTTAAATAATGCATAATTCATAATGCATAATGCATTATTAGCTACGATCAAGCTGAAGTAATTCTTAATACATAATTCTTTTCGCTGGAGTCATTAATATTGTATTAGCTCAGGCTTTTTCATAAATAACCCCGAACCGAAAATGGTTCAGGGTTATTTATTAGCTATTTGATTTACCGTGTCATAATGATGCATTATGAATTATGCATTATGCATACAATTAAAGATAAGCTTCGAGCAATCTCTCAAGGTCGGCTGCTGAGTGCACGCCTGCACCACGCCATTCAAGTTTATTATTTTTAAAGATCATAAGAGTCGGAACAGACTGCACCATATACTTGGCAGCCAGCTGCTCATTCTTGTCTATATCGATCTTGATGATTCTAACCTTATCGCCCATCTTCTCATGAAGCTCTTCAAGGATGGGATGCATCATGCGGCAAGGGCCACACCATGTTGCAAAAAAGTCCACAAGGACAGGTGTCGGAGATTGGATTATTTCTTCAAAAGTTTCCATAATTTAATTTTTAAGATTAATGTTTCTTACTTATTATTCTTGACACTCAAGAATAATACTCTTTCATTGTTTTTACAATATTTAAACACTCCAAACCCCTCTTTGGTTCATTTAGAGCCCGACTAATAAAAAATGAGGCCTAATTCGAAACAACTTCATTTATTCTAACTTTAGTATGGTATGAATTTAATCCATTCATCTATTTTTGCATCTTTTGCGGGTCTTGGCACCTGATATGTCTCTCCACATCCATTAATTAAGATAAGATCCGGAGTATATGAAATCAGCGACCAATATATTCCACCATCTTCATTGAAATAGCATGCTTTTGGATTGAACTTAGAATTATCGATTTCAAGATCATTTTTTGCGATGTCGAAATTGTCGGTCATTATGCTCATCGTATATTCTCCCGTATTGTGATTTTTCATCATACGGATATTTTGGAAAAACAATGTGCCCTCATCGTTGTTTCTGGTTGCAGCTGCTCTTATATATATCATTGATGGATTGATCATATAAATGAAAAGATGTCGGTTAGTATTAATTTCACAACAAGGCTCTCCATCCAAGAAATAAAACTTAGACCCGAGACGCCATTCTTGTAAGCATCTTCCTACATCCGACTTATCCTTACACTCAGTCATGTCGTATGGGGCGACAATCTCTATATCTTCTACCTTACTCATTTGAACGCCATTGATAATGATAGTTCCATCCTCCACTTTAATTTGGAGAGGAATAGAAATTTTAGATGAAGTGACTGAACCATCCTTTTCAAAGACAGTCATGTGTGTCAGACTTAAGGAGGGAACTTCAAGTATTGCTTGCATAGTTGAGTCTACCTTTTCATAAAAAATGCAAACTTCATCAGTAATGACCGCCTCAGCATTGTCGTTGGCCCATACTCCTTTTACAGTAGACAAGCTCACGTCAGCAAATGTCATCAAAGCCGACATAAAAAACAAAAGCAGAAAAGAAATCTTTTTCATTTTTCTTATTTTAATGTTTTAATAATTACATGCTCAGTTCAGGGTTCAAATTAAGTACTATTTAGCACCTCATTATTATGACGCGCAAGAAAGCATAACATTACCATGAATCGAGAATAATATTAAAAATAAGAAACCATATCATAAAACTTCTTCGTCTATTCAGACTCTAAAGTTTTATAATATGGCATTTTATTCAAATAAAAAAGATTCAATATAATTGGATGCTAAAAGAATCGGAATCTCTATATGCCGGGAACTTCTCACGGAAACCATTAAGCTTGTCGAGAGAAAGCGTTGCATATATCAGATCCCCACCATCCGGATCAGGAACTGAAATATCATTTCCTTTAAAGTCTATTGCAAGTGATGTGCCATCGTATTCTATATCTTTCACATCCTTTCCTTTGCAATCAACCCCGCAAACATACGCCTCATTCTCGATGGCACGGGCCATTAGAAGCTTCTTCCAAGCCTCAACCCTCGCCTTCGGCCAATTAGCAACAGCTATTAAAAGGTCGTATTCATTTCCGACATTTCTACACCAAACAGGAAAACGAATATCATAGCAAACCACCATAGCTATCTCCCAACCACGATAGCGCACTTTGAGACGCTTATAGCCGGCAGAGAGAATCTTATCTTCCCCAGCCATACTGAAGAGATGCCTTTTATCTCCAAAATAATCATCACCATTCGGCTCAATGAAAAATGCTCTGTTTGCCAACAGGCCACCCGTATCTGCTAAATAACTTCCAGCTATTGCAACATGATATTTAGCCGCAAGACTTTTCAATCTCTCTACAGTCTTACCTGAATTGCGCTCTGCCAATTCCCTGACAGATTCTTTATCGCCGTATGGACAACCGGTGGAGAAAGTCTCAGGAATAATCATAAGATCGGTGGAAGGATACATTCGCTGGAGAGCATTTTCTAAATTCAGAAAATTACTTTCTTTATCATTCCATACTATCTCCTGCGGGTAGATACAAACTTTTAGATCTTTCATTGAAATATTTTTAGTATGAATGCATAATGCATAATGCATAATGCATAATTAGACCCCCTCAGATAAAAACAATCTCTTTGTCGCTGACATCTAATTGAAAATGCGTTTCTTAAGAAATACCTCTGAGACTATGAGAAAGATTTTATAGCTGTCGAGAGTTGAATTAAGTTAAGGGATGAACTTTTCGGGATATCGGGCTGCCTGCTTCCATTCGGCATAATATTCCCTTATGGCTATCATGTCGGTTTCAACATCTCCCGTTGGCTGATAAGTCTTGCTTATCTGTATATGTTTCTTGCTATAGTCGATGACTCCAAGAAGGATTGGCACTTTAGCTCCGTAAGCTATATAGAGGAATCCCGTCTTCCATTGATCTACGGCACTACGGGTTCCTTCCGGGGTCACTGCAAGGTTGACGTAAGGCTCCGTCTCAAATAGATTGATGACTTTTTCGGTCAGGGATCCCTTTGATTTATCTTTGGAACGCTCCACAGGGATTCCTCCAAAATGGCGCAGAAGATACTTCAAAGGGAAGAAAAACCAAAAACTCTTCAT
>CAZWJO010000041.1:0-25632 GCA_964634905.1 uncultured Sangeribacter sp. | reverse complement strand
TAAAATCTACTCAATCCACATCAATTTTCAAAATTAACAAATAGATTCAAATCCCACAAATTTTTCGACATCTTTTTCACAAAAAAATCAACCTTTCAAATCACTTAGCAATCCTAAAAAAAGTTTGTATAGTTTTGCTGTGCCTCTTCATTGCATTGTATCTAACTCCTGGAAAATTCAATTATAATGTAAATGGCAGCAAATCCCATTTTTTAAGTTAACCCAACTTTCGCAAGCTCAAGTTGAAGGTTATAAGGTTATAGGGTTAAACGGTTATGATTTGACTGAAAAATTATGATATTTTTATGCCTTTACAACTGATAGGGTTAACCCCTTAACCTCTTAACCTATAACCCTTAAGTTGAGCTTGCGAAACTTAAATTAAGTTAACTATTCATAATATAACTTTGGAATTCTAAATTGCAATGAATCCTAACAGACAGACTTTTAAGGTGATTGCCATGTTGCAAATAGTTTCTCTCAAAATCAAAATTTTAGGAACTTTTTCAATGAATGCTGACAATAAAGGACGATCACACTTGTAATTCTTAATATTTTTAATTAACTTTGTATTCCGACACAGCCATTTCCGACATGTCTGTGTCGGAAATGGTCGTGTCGGAAATATCATAAAGTCATTCTATGAAGTAAAACGTCAAAAAGAGAACGTAAGCATAGGCACGCTGAAAAAGAAAGCCGAAGCCTTTTTCGCCAAAAATAAAATCGCGAGCAATTACGACATCGAATACAAAGGACTGACTTTGGATGATATGTAAAATAAGCTAAGAATCAATTCTAATCCCATCTTTATCAACCGGCCTCTCTAAAGTGGCTATCCATTAAGGGAAAGTAAATTTTGAATATATCTTAGTTTCAATGCTATGCTCGATTATCTACAAGCAAACGACAAGGACAAAACAGTAGCGATGATTCAGATAGAAAATGAAATCGGTATGCTCGAATCTGCCCGCGACCATTCTTCGCTCGCCACTAAGGAATACTCCAAAGGTATTCCCGATGAATTAGCAAAAAAATTAAAGGTCAAGCAAGGATCCGCTTGGAATAACTTGGCAGAAGCTAAAGATTATGCGGATGAAATGTTTATGGCATGGAATTATGCAACCTACGTTGAGAACATGGCAAAGGCTGCCCGTGAAAAACTTCCGATAACCCCCTTTTCATTCCTGAAATCAGACGTTCTGCCGATACTTCAGAGTGATCCGCCGTCTCAACTGCGACGAAACCCATAAAGGACGACATGTCCGCATAGGTGTCGACGACTATAAGGCTCTTCATGTCAAACTCTATCGCAACTGACTTCTTGAAAAAAACTCCTTTTTCGAAATATCAGTTACGGAAACATCAGGAATGGAATGAGAATTTGTAATTTTGCTTGTCCTCTTCTTTTCGACAGGAATTCATCAAGTATCTGCTTTATTAGCCGATTCTTTTTACTTCAAGATAAACTTGATTCAAACTCCGCAACGCTTAATATCCACGCCATAAAGTCTCATGAAAGCATCTGCAACAAGCTGCTCTCCATTATATAATAGGAAATTAGAGTGATTGGGAGACTACCTGTACTGTCATTTCAGGCTCAATGCGTACCCCATTAGAGCCTCGCATTTGTTTTACTGTAACTTGAAACAAGGGCATAATTCTACAGGAATTATCGGTTTGACATTTTTTCCAATCTCACTACCTGCTCGTCGCTAATATTGAGCGATGCGGCCAATTTGTTTAGAAGTCTGCGTGTGGAGGATGACACTTCGTATGCATCTTCAATACAAGCCTTATACTCATCGAGATACTGCTTCTCTGCATCTGTCAGATAAGAAGATATTGCCATCTGCTCCAATTCCTTGGCTCGTTCTTCAGATATGCCAAGACTTAAAGCAAGTTTCTTTAGGAGGCGAATCTCGGCAGAGGAAATCTCACCATCAGCCAGACATTGACGATATTCTTCAAGATAGGTCTCCTCATTTTTTGTATTGTCTTGTGTTGGTGTTTGTTGAGTGGAGGCCGCAGAAGTTTTATCTTTCGCGTCAAGTCTCTCAATGGCATCATATTTCTGAGCGATTCTAAATCCCTCACGTATGTCAAGACCATATTTTTCCGCTAATTTTTTTACCACTTCATCACTAAGGGCCGGAATTTTACAACTATATCTATTGGCTTGTTGCACAAGGCCTTTCATAAACAGGCCTTTTGGCGTAGGTTTGTCATCAGTTTTTGTAGACTTTTCCCGAAGGTGAAGAATATGACTGGCAACCATGCCCGGTCTTACATCTTCCTTGTTTACACCACTCAACAGCAGCCCGACATTATCACCTTCCTCCCCTCTTTCAAGAATTTTATGAAACATTTCCACACCTTCTACCTTTGCTTCATATTCAGGTCCGGTGGCTCCGGATATGTTTACGATTTCTCCAGTACACACATAACCTGTAGAAATTCTCCCGGTTATCACAATGCCGCGTCCCTCTATTTCAAAGACATCTTCGATTTCCATTTCAAAGGCTGAATGCTCGATAAGCTCAGATCTGTCTATTTCGGACATCCTATCATCAAATAAGCCATCCTCAGAATAGTCAGATTCGAAATCATTATTTTCCGACTGTTCTAAAGTGAAATTATTTCCACAGTCATTACATGTATATTTTTGAGAGAATGCATCTACAACGGTTTCTGCTCCCTTTGATAAGGTTTCGTCGCTAGCGATTCCTCCTAAGTAGCGCATATCTGCAAGCGCACCAAGCACACCAAGACCCGCTTGCATCAAGTTATCTCCCCAATGGCGTTCTGTATCGTAAGAACCGCAGTAAGGACAGCGAGGATGTTCAGGTAGTTTAGCCATATTTATTCCTTTCGCCTACAAGTCGCTAAACTCAGCATTGATTTAGATTGGTTTAACTCATAAAAACAAGAAAGGCGCAAGCGACTTCATCACTTACACCCACCAATCAGGTAACGCCAATCACCCTCGAAGGAGTGAAGCGAGAGAAAATACAACCTGCGCCGTCTCGTTATCTGGATTGAACAGATTCGGAACGGACGGCTCCATTCTTTCATCGAAAAAATGGACAAAGTGCTATACTTACAGGTACAGCACTCGCCCTTATCCTTCCGAAAAAAGACAAGGAGCATTAGATTGCATCATCCTCTTCTACTTTTTGGCGTTTTCGATTGGTAGGATTCAGCAATTTTGCCTATCTTGTGACTAACCGCATTTTTATGATGCGATTAGCCGATGGCAAAATTAATAAAAAATTTTCAATTCTAAGCTCCTTGTCGGGTTATATTTTCTCTCAAATTTTAGATTTTTGGAACTTTTTCAGATGGATACTGACAATAAAAGACATTAATACTTGTTAATCCAGATATTTTTCATTAACTTTGCATTCCGACACGGCTGTTTCCGACATGGCTGTGTCGGAAATGGTCGTGTCGGAAATATCATAAAGTCAGTATATGATATTTTTTGATAGAGAAAGGGAGTCTAAGATTTTGAGAGATGTCAAGGAGTTGAGTAAGGAGAATGCTCAGTTTACAGTGCTTACAGGACGTAGACGCGTCGGTAAGACTTGGCTTGTAACCCATACTTACGACCCTGATGATATGCTATACTTTTTTGTTGGTCGCAAATCTGAAGCAGATTTATGTAAAGGATACGCCAAGGAAATTGAGCAAAAACTGCATATACCTGTACTTGGATCCCCAGACAATTTTGCCGATATCTTTGAGTTCCTAATAAAATATTCGCAAGAACATCCTATCACCCTATTCATTGATGAATTTCAAGATTTCCTCAGAATAAACAAATCAATATTTAGCGACATACAACGCATTTGGGATCTATACAAGGAAAACTCCAAAATGAATCTTATAGTAGGAGGGTCAATTTATTCTTTGTTGTCAAAAATATTCAAGGATAATAAAGAGCCTCTTTATGACCGTCAGTCAAGATTTCTCCATATAAAACCATTCCGAACCGCCGTAATCAAAGATATTTTCAAAACCTACAATCCTAATTATACTAACGACGATCTCCTTACATTATACATGCTTACCGGTGGCGTAGCAAAATATGTAAGTTCCTTGATAGATAATAAGACTTATACGAAAAAGGAGATGATAGAAAGTGCCATCTCTGAAGATTCTCCATTCATATTGGAAGGAAAAAACATTCTCTTGGAAGAATTTGGTAAAGATTCAGCTATCTACTTCTCTATTCTGAGTGCCATTGCTTCCGGCCGAAATACAAGAAACGAAATCGAATCTGCGGTAGGGAAAGAAGTAGGTGGATACCTGTCAAAACTGGAAGATGACTACAACTTAATCACAAAGCATCTCCCTGTTCTTACTCCCAATTCACAAAAAAACGTGCATTACGAACTTGATGACATGTTTTTCAAATTTTGGTTCAGATTTGTCCATAAATATAATTACATGCTTGAAATTGGGAAATACGATAAGCTTAGGGAAGTCATTGAACGGGATTACACCTCATATAGTGGACACGTACTTGAACGATATTTCCAACAAAAACTCGCGGAAGAAGCCGACATAACTCGACTCGGAAACTGGTGGGACCGAAAAGGAGAAAACGAAATCGACATCATCACAGAAAACGAACTCGACGGCAAACTCACTTTCTACGAAGTCAAACGCCAAAAAGAATACATAAGCATAGGCGCGCTGAAGAAGAAAGCCGAAGCCTTCTTCGCCAAAAACAAAATCGCAAGCAATTACGACATCGAATACAAAGGTCTGACTCTGGAAGACATGTAAAATTACTCTTAATAATTATCTCTTGACTGTAGAATATGAATAAAACTTTCTTTGCCTTATCAATTCTTATATCTTTGTTGTTGACTCCGGCTTTAGCGCAGAAGACACGCACTCCCGACTATCTGATATTAGGAGGAGAGTTAGGCAATTCCTCAGCTTCATCTCCCGACGATATTGACAGTATCTTCCCCCGACTAAAAGACATGGGTCTAAATACTGTCCTAATGCCTGTCTATTGGGAACTTGTCGAACCTACAGAAGGAAATTTCGACTTCTCTTTGTTAGGGAAAGCTATCTCTACAGCCAAAGTAAACAATCTCAAGATTGTGCCTCTATGGTTTGGTGCATGGAAAAACTCCATGAGTTGCTACGCTCCTTCATGGGTTAAGATAGACTCTAAACGCTTTCCAAGAGCAATAACAGATCAAGGAAAACCACTGGAAATACTCAGCGCTTTCAGTGAAAATGTACTCAATGCTGACCTCAACGCTTTCAATGCTATGCTCGATTTTCTGCAAGCAAACGACAAGGACAAAACAATTGCGATGATTCAGATAGAAAATGAAATCGGTATGCTCGAATCTGCCCGCGACCATTCGTCGCTCGCCAATATAGAATATGCCAAAGGTGTTCCCGATGATTTGGCAAAAAAATTAAAGGTCAAGTCAGGATCCGATTGGAATGACTTGGCAGAAGCTCAAGATTATGCGGATGAAATGTTTATGGCATGGAATTATGCAACCTATGTTGAGAATCTGGCAAAGGCTGCCCGAGAAAAACTTCCGGATACTCCTCTCTATGTCAATGCAGCCCTCGACAGCCGTGGACGTCGACCAGGTCAATATCCTTCTGCCGGTCCTATCGCAAGATTGGCTAATATCTGGAAAACAGGTGCCCCTTCGATCGACTTCATATCTCCCGATCTCTATGATCCACCTTTTGCCTCTTGGTTTCTACAATATGACTTCCCCGATAACCCTCTTTTCATTCCTGAAATCAGACTTTCTGCCGATAGCGGAACTCATGCTTTCTATGCAATCGGAGAGCATAAAGCAATTGGATTCAGCCCATTCTCAATAGAAAATGCATCCAAAGAAGAAGCTGAAAGATTGAAAAATGCATATTCTCTCCTTAGTAAACTCGAACCTTATTGCTCAAAGAAATATGATACCTATGGACTTCTATTTGACACTGAGAATGCTAAGGAATCCAAAATCGTTGAAGAAGATGGATTAAAAACTATCTCCAACCATTTCTTCACCCTTCCATGGGACAGTCGAGCTACTGATGGAAGCGTATGGCCAGCTGGTGGAGGGATGGTAGTCAAGCTTGGAAAAGACGAATTTCTAATTGCCGGGACAGGAATTGTTGTAAAATGGGAATCTTCAGATGAATCTTCTTCTCATAAGCTCCTTGGAGAAGATGGGTTCATGCTATCAGGAGAAAACGACATTGAATCTTCTTGGAAAGGGAGAGAACGAATAGGAATCCTAAGCTGCGATGAAGTGGACATAAACCCAGACGGATCCTTCAGAGTGATCCGCCGTCTCAACGGCGACGAAACCCATCAAGGACGACATGTCCGCATAGGTGTCGACGACTACAAAACCCTACACGTCAAACTTTATCGCTACTGACCCTATATATGAGAACTCCATTTTTCGACACAGCCATGTCGGAAATAGCCATGTCGGAAATTCACAGTGTGTCCTTAACATTATTATTTCTTTTCTATCTTGTATTCGAGGCCTCGATCTTCCTTATTTTCGTTGAAGTTGGCTCCTATAATAAATAGAGTACGAGGATCAAGAGCGTAGCGTCCGGCGTAGTCGCGTGATTCTATTTGATCCATGGCCTCGGATACACTTTTGTTATATTTGAATTCGAACAGGTAGATATAGTTGCCGATTGTCACTTCGATATCGCTCCTTCCTTTGTAGCCATGATGTTCGGCAATGGCTCCAGTTCCGCAAAGCACAGCAAGGAGATATGTAATGGCGCGATATGTTGATTCGCAATGGTCTTCTCCAGGGAGATCTTTCAGAAGGGTCGCAAGTCGCTTCATGAAATCTTCGGGTCTCCCTTCATAAAGATCCATCTTGAAGAAAGTGAAATTGAAGCGACTGTCAGGATTCTCTGTGGCAGGGACATAAATGGGAAGCAGTTCTTCATAAAATCCTCTTTCCACTTCTATGTTGGGGAAACGGAGTTCGTAAAGGTCTGCACCTTCTATGTATTTCCATATCGTCAGGTATCCAGTCTGGAACATCAACGGAATGGGGTTGCTGTCGTACATACCGACCGCAGTCAATTCTTTTTGGGTACACATCTTCCCATTTATGTCGGGAGGGAAAGTGCCAAGTTTCCTTATCCTACGAGCCAAGAATGTCGGCGTGCCGACTCCAAACCAATAATAGTCTATCCTCTTGTGTCTGAGTGCAAGGAGCACACTGAAAGGATTATAAAGACGCGAACCTTCTGCAGTGAAAAGATAACCATCATAAAAATGTCTTAGGGCTTCAAGGGTAGATGTATAGTCCTGTTTCCTTTTTTCTGCGAGTGCTGTTATCCCTGGAATGAAATTATCAGTCAATTCCTTTTCTGTCCATCCACAAATATCCGCAAATTCATCTGAGATAGAAATGTCATCCAGATTGTTCAAATCACTGAAAATACTGACTTTGCTGAAGCGTGCAACTCCAGTGATGAACGCAAACCGGATATAGGCGTCCATCGACTTTAAATTGCCATAGAAAGACTTGAGCAAACGCTGATTCTTTGCGAATATTTCAGGATAATCCTCAATTTCCAAGAGAGGCTTGTCGTATTCATCTATTAGAATCACCACCTTACGTCCAGTTGACTCTGCTACGTTTTCTATCAGATATTCAAATCTCCCAGCAATTGAATCAGCCGTACCAGTTATTCCATACTTTTCTTCGTATCTTTTAAGTTGCCTATTGAGCAGATAATTGAGTCCATTTTCGTCAGAATAGTCCTCGGAATTGAAATCAAAACGGAATACAGGCGACGGTGTCCAGTCTAAATTCAGACTGTCTGCCGCCAATCCTTTGAAGAGTTCGCGACGACCTTCGAAGTATGCTTGAAGAGTAGACACCCAAAGGCTTTTCCCAAACCTCCGCGGACGACTCAGGAATATGAATTGACCTTGTTGGAGAAGCTTGGGGATATACTGTGTCTTGTCAACATAAGTAAAGCCTTCCTCAATAAACTTGGAGAAGGTCTGTATTCCTATGGGATATCTGTTCTCTTTCATTACTCTACTTTTTAGAATGCAAATATAGCATTTTTTCTCTTTGTTTGCAAATTATAAGGCAAAATTACCTGAACCTTTGAAACTGAAAAAAGGAGCGTAGCCCGAAAGCTACACTCCTTTTTCTTTCTAAAGTTATGTATGTCTTATTTCACTTCCTCGAAGTCAACGTCTGTCACGTCTTTCTCATCGGGGTTAGGAGCTTGTTGCTGTGCACCTGCACCTGCTGCGCCAGCCTGTTGCTGGGCTGCATAGATGTCTTGTGCGGCTGCCTGAAGGGCATCGCTAAGAGCCTTTTCAGCTGAGTCGATGTCTTCAACGAGCTGCTGTTTGTGAACCTCTTTCAGACGATCAAGAGCTGCGTTAACCGGAGCAAGCTTGTCGGCTGGAATCTTATCGCCAAGTTCTTTGATCTGCTTCTCAGTCTGGAAGATCATAGAGTCAGCGTGGTTGAGCTTGTCAGCACGTTCCTTAGCTTTCTTGTCGGCCGCTTCGTTAGCTTTAGCCTCGTCGCGCATACGGTTGATTTCAGCTTCAGTAAGACCGGAAGAAGCTTCGATACGGATTGACTGTTCCTTACCTGTAGCCTTATCCTTTGCAGTTACGTTAAGGATACCGTTGGCGTCAACCTCGAATGTAACCTCGATCTGCGGAACACCACGAGGAGCGGGAGCGATACCACCAAGGTTGAACTCTCCAAGGAGCTTGTTGTCAGCTGCCATAGGACGCTCACCCTGGAGAACACGAATTGTTACCTCAGGCTGATTGTCAGCTGCTGTAGAGAATGTCTCGCTCTTACGGGTCGGGATTGTAGTGTTAGCGTCGATAAGCTTAGTCATAACGCCACCCATAGTCTCGATACCGATTGACAATGGAACAACGTCGAGAAGAAGCACATCCTTAACATCACCGCTAAGTACACCACCCTGGATAGCAGCGCCGATTGCAACAACCTCATCAGGGTTAACTGACTTGTTTGGTTCTTTTCCGAAGAGCTGTTTAACCTTATCCTGAATAGCTGGAATACGAGTTGAACCACCTACGAGGATAACTTCATTGATGTCGCTTGCAGAGAGACCTGCGTCCTTAAGAGCCTGAACACAAGGAGCTGCAACAGCATCGATAAGCTTTTCAGCAAGCTGCTCGAATTTAGCACGAGTAAGCGTCTTTACAAGGTGCTTCGGACCGGAAGCTGTAGCTGTGATATAAGGAAGGTTGATTTCAGTTGAAGTAGAGCTTGAAAGTTCAATCTTAGCCTTTTCAGCTGCCTCTTTCAAACGCTGCATAGCCATTGGATCTTGACGAAGATCTACACCTTCATCTTTCTTAAATTCATCAGCAAGCCAGTCGATGATTACGTGGTCGAAGTCATCACCACCAAGGTGGGTATCACCATTAGTTGCCTTTACTTCAAATACACCATCGCCAAGTTCGAGGATAGAAATATCGAATGTACCACCACCAAGGTCGAATACAGCGATCTTCTGCTCAGTCTGGCTCTTGTCAAGGCCGTATGCAAGTGCTGCTGCAGTAGGCTCGTTCACGATACGGCGAACTTTAAGACCAGCGATTTCACCGGCTTCCTTAGTAGCCTGACGCTGTGAGTCATCGAAGTAAGCAGGAACTGTGATGACTGCTTCAGTCACTTCTTGTCCAAGATAATCTTCAGCTGTCTTCTTCATCTTCTGAAGGATCATTGCTGATATCTCTTGTGGAGTGTAGTCACGGCCATCGATATCCACCTTCGGCATATCATTCTGGCAAACTACTTTATAAGGAACACGCTTGATCTCGTCTTCAACCTGTGAGCATTTCTCACCCATGAAGCGCTTGATCGAGTAGATAGTTCTTGTTGGATTGGTGACTGCCTGACGCTTTGCAGGATCACCTACTTTTCTTTCGCCACCGTCAACAAATGCAACTACTGATGGAGTTGTGTTACGGCCTTCAGCATTAGGTATTACAACAGGATCTTTACCTTCAAGTACGGCAACACAACTATTTGTGGTGCCAAGGTCAATACCAATAATCTTTCCCATGATATTTATTCTTTCTTTTTTATTTTGTTAATAATTTCGTTATTTCTACCAGAGAGCTTATGACTATGTATCTCATTGCTGAGCCTTAGTCTTTCGCCCTCGTCTGAAATATAAACAAATGACGTGCTAAAAGTTTCATTTTTCACAAAAACATTTGCTTTTTAATTTTAACCAATTAATTTTCAATATGTTTTTTATTTGAAATTTTATAAAAATTGGGTTAAAATAATGTCATAAACTGTGTCAAGATTGACAAAATAACAAAAAATAACAAAATATTAAGAAAATTTCACTTTCCTTGGGTCCAACCGTAACTATTAAGCAGACATTGGCATAAGGCTCACTTAGAGGAACACGGAGCGTTACTCTTGTGCACGAGCTTTCCTGCGATAACAAAGATAGAATCTTGTGCAGAAAGCAGTCATAATGACAGTAGCGACCAAATGCCACCATTCTTTATCACCCAATGCCACATCCACAATTCTACTTATCACACAAATCAGCGACAAAATCGCAAAACCAAGCCAAATACAGCTCCTTGTCTTATCTGTCAAATTCATAATACTTCAAATTTCATTTCATTCTATTAGTCGTAGAAATTACCAATAAAGTTACAACTACGATTAAATTTTATTCAAAAATAATCTAAAATTGGTAGTTAGTTGTTGTATGTTATAGCAATCCACTGTAACATCTTTAATTGACAGGCTATGAAAAACTCATTACTCCTTTCTCTGATTGCTACAGGAACAATTCTTCCTGCAGCCGCTGCTACTTTGTCCCCGGAACAAGCTCTCGACCGATTCAATTCTAATCGTCCTAAACAAGTTGCCACAAAAAGCGACCTTTCCAGCAAAAATCTCAAACTGCAATCTACCATCGGCAACCTTTATGTCTTTTCTTCGGAAGGTGGTTTTTTAGTGCTTCCGAATGAAGACTCCGCTCCAGTGCTTTTAGGATATTCAGATTCGGGCAAATTTGATGTGAAAGTAATCCATCTCTCAGGGAATGGCTTGAATTCTACAACCGTCAGCTCACTTATCTTAAGAATCATCCTGAAGACTCAGCATTATCTAAAATCAATCATAAAGAAAGAGCTGAAATCTCACCTCTTTTGAAAACAGAATGGAATCAGGAATATCCTTATAATCTGTTATGCCCAAAAGTAGATGGGCATGAGACAGTCACCGGTTGCGTCGCAACAGCGATGGCACAAGTAATGAAATACCATAATTTCCCCGATCATGGCAAAGGAATCCACTCCTATTTCTGGCGTCCCGGAGAAGAAGAACTGAGTTTCAATTACGACTCCACCCCTTTTCAGTGGGACAAAATGGATAACATCTACGATAAAGAAAGTTCAAACGAAGCCCGTCAAGCCGTAGCCGAACTAATGCTTGGATGTGGCGTTAGCGTAGATATGCATTATGAGCCGGGTGGAAGTGGAGCTCTCCTGACACTTCAGGCATTTTTATCATAGAAGGCAAAAAAATTATTATTAGAAACTAACTTACTTTTCCGACTAACTGATAGGGACGCACGGCTCATGCGTCCCTTTTTTATTAAAAATCATGCTTAAAATCGTATGAAAAACGTGACATAAGTGACAAAAACAAAAAAAATAACAAAAAATAACGAAATATTAAGATATTTTTACTAATTTTGCATCCTAAGAGAGCTATCTCCCAACATAAAGGGTCCGCCGCAAATGGCGACAATAGTTAAAAATATGAAGAAACTACAAGAAAAGCTATCGCAATACGATGCTCCGCAGAAAGCTAAAGCTGCGGGAGTCTATCCATATTTCCGTCCCATCTCAAGTGAGCAGAACACTGAGGTTCTCATGAATGGCAAAAAGGTTCTAATGTTCGGATCCAATTCCTATATGGGACTCACTAATCACCCTAAAGTCATCGAGGCTGCCGTGGAGGCTACCAAGAAATATGGCACCGGTATGGCAGGAAGCCCATTCCTAAATGGCACTCTCGACATTCACAAAGAACTGGAGGCCCGAATTGCCGATTATGTAGGTAAAGAAGATGCCATTGTCTACTCAACCGGCTTTGGTACCAATCTCGGAGTTGTAAGCACACTCACTGGTAGAGAAGATTATGTCATTTGTGACGAACAAGACCATGCTTCTATTGTGGAGGGGCGCAGATTATCTTTCTCCCAACCTCTAAAGTATAAGCACAACGACATGGAGTCGCTTGAGAATGTGCTTAAGAAGTGCAAGCCCGATAGCATCAAACTCATAGTCACTGACAGTGTGTTCTCGATGGAGGGAGACGTTGTCAAGCTTCCGGAAATGGTTGCCTTGGCTAAGAAATATGACGCAAGCATCATGGTCGATGAAGCTCATGGTATCGGCGTATTCGGTGAAGGAGGACGTGGAGTAGCAAACCACTTCGGTCTGACTGATGACATTGACCTTATAATGGGTACTTTCTCTAAATCTTTCGCATCCCTTGGAGGTTTTATTGCAACAGATAAGGAGATTACCAACTTCCTTCGTCATCATTCAAGAAGTTATATTTTCACAGCTTCAATCACTCCGGCTTCCACTGCTGCTGCTCTTGCGGCATTGGATATCATGCTCAGCGAGCCGGAGCGGCAAAAGCATCTTTGGGATATCACAAACTACGCTCTTGAGAACTTCCGCGCAATGGGTTGCGAGATTGGGCATACATCCACTCCTATCATCCCGCTCTTCATTCGTGATGACTACAAGACTTTCCGTGTGACTCGCGATCTGCTCGATGAAGGAGTTTTTGTAAATCCTGTAGTCTCTCCGGCAGTAGCTCCTCAAGACACACTTATACGTTACTCACTGATGGCTACCCATACTCAAGAACAGGTTGCTCGATCTCTTGAAGCCATCCAAAAGGTATTCAAAAAGCACGACATCATAAAGTGAGATCGCTCGAATTCACGCTTCAACATACCTGCCCCGGCACATCAGCCAGGGCAGGATTAATTACGACCGCACATGGCGTAATAAGAACTCCTATTTTTATGCCGGTAGGTACGGTCGGAAGTGTCAAGGCTGTGCATCAGCATGAGCTCCGAGATGACATAAAAGCCCAGATAATCCTTGGCAATACTTATCATTTATATCTTCGCCCTGGGCTAGAAATTCTTCGTCAAGCCGGAGGTCTTCATAAGTTCAACGGATGGGAACTGCCTATCCTGACCGACTCTGGAGGTTTCCAAGTTTTCTCCTTATCAGGCAATCGAAAACTGACCGAAGAAGGGGCTCACTTTAGAAGTCATATTGACGGAAGCAAACATCTATTCACACCCGAGGGTGTAGTAGACATTCAGAGGGTGATTGGAGCCGATATTATGATGGCTCTTGATGAATGCCCTCCTGGAGATTCAGACTATGAATATGCCAAGAAGTCGCTTGGACTTACTTCACGTTGGCTTGAGAGAGGGTGGAAAAGATATAAAGAAACCGAGGGACTTTACGGCTATCGTCAAAGTTTCTTCCCTATAGTGCAAGGATGTGTTTATCCTGATCTGCGCAAGGAATCTGCTAAATTCGTTGCGGATTTAGGAGCCGACGGAAATGCCATTGGTGGTCTTGCCGTTGGTGAACCTACGGAGAAGATGTATGAGATGATTGAAATTGTCAATGAAATCCTTCCTGCCGATCGTCCAAGATACCTTATGGGAGTAGGAACACCGGCAAACATCCTGGAAGCTATAGATAGAGGAGTGGATATGATGGATTGCGTAATGCCAACACGCAACGGTCGCAACGGTATGCTGTTCACTCGAAATGGCATAATGAACATGCGCAATAAGAAATGGGCTGATGATTTCTCTCCTCTTGATCCTGAAGGTCCGACTTACGTCGATGAAGTCTATTCGAAAGCTTACGTACGCCATCTTTTTATTTCAAATGAATTGCTGGCCATGCAGATAGCCAGTATACATAATTTAGGGTTCTATCTTTGGTTAGTCGGAGAGGCAAGAAAGCATATTGAGTCTGGCGACTTCCCATCTTGGAAACGAGAAATGATTGAACGGGTCACATCCAGGATGTAGTTGAATTGAGAATTGAGAATTGAGAATTACTGAAATGGTAATTCTTATTAGCAACCCAATTAAGATATAGGATGGCAGAAGAATTTAATAATACAACCAAACTTAATTCTAAAATCGATCATTTTATCGATGATGAGGAAATGTTAGGGAATACGCCGGATCTCACTGAGAACACCGACGTCATTGACTCTATTGCTTCTGAAGAGACCTTAGAAAATCTTGAAGATGCCATTGATAAGCCGACGAAGGAGATGAAAAAAGGCAAGAGATTTAAATTGAGCAATCCTTTGACCATCATTGACAGATATATTCTCGGCAAATTCTTAGGTACTTATTTTTTAGCTACTCTTCTCTTGCTCCTCGTGATCGCCATGTTCGACATCACGGAGAAACTTGATGCTTTTCTGACAGCTCCCCTTAAGGAGACTCTTTTTGACTACTTTGCATCTTTTCTCCCCTATTTCGCCAATCAGCTCTCCCCTCTCTTCGTATTCATATCTGTGATATTCTTCACAACAAAGCTTGCCGACAACTCTGAAATCATTGCAATGCTTTCAAGCGGAATCACTTTTCATCGGCTCCTACGGCCATATATGATTGGTGCAGCCATTATAGCAGCAATGACTTTTGCCCTGACCAACTATATTATTCCTCCGACAAATGTCGACCGTATTGCATACACCAACAAATATGTCAAAAACAAAGCCGTAGAATATGGAACGAATATTCAGCTTATGGTGCGTCCGGGGGAAGTGGCATACTTCGGAAGATTTGATAACACCACAAAACGAGGTTACCGTTTTTCTTTAGACAAGTTTGATGGGAAGGCAATTGTTTCCCGACTTACGGCAAGTTCGGTAGAATATGATTCCACCCGTCAATATCATTGGAAATTAATGGACTATATGATACGCGACTTCGATGGTATGAATGAAAAAATACGTAGGGGATCTAAGCTTGACAGTATCATACCGATCGAACCAAAAGACTTTCTCATTGCCTCAAACGACCAGGAGATGCTCACTACTCCTCAACTCAGTGAATACATCAGAAAACAAAAGATGAGAGGGGTAGCCAATATCAAAAAATTTGAGATCGAGAAAGAAAAAAGACTTGCAGAAACGGCAGCCGCATTCATTTTGACACTTATTGGCATGTCGTTGTCTTCAAAAAAAGTAAAAGGAGGCATGGGTATTAACATCGGTATCGGTTTAGGATTAAGTTTCAGTTATATCTTGTTCAGCACAATCACTTCTTCTTTCGCAATCAACGGCTACACTTCCCCAGCTATTGCCATGCAGATTCCAAATATTGTTTACCTTATTATCGGAATTGTGCTATATCGAAGGGCTTCAAAATTCTAAACACATTAATATGCCTAAGTTGCATGATAATTAACGCATATTCCACCAGCAATACAAAAAAATAATCCGTAACAGACAAAATCTATACATTTTCATTTTGTCAATACGGATTATTTTTGTAATTTTGCACATACGGTCTTAAATGGACCACTTAACATTAGAATAAAAGAGTGGCAATTGCCCCTCACCCAAAATACAAGAAGTGTAGAGATGACAAACAAGGATTTCGATTTCAGCGATATAGCTCCGCACGATGACTCAGTCTTCCGCACGATCCTGGATAAGTTGATACAAGATCCGGGGTTTCTTCATGCCATATCATACGTGATGCCTAAAGAAGATATCCCAGCCCTTATAGATGAGTTAAAGAGAATCAACAATAGGTATGATTTCCAACATAAGATAATGTTTCCTTTCCTTGAAATGCTTGCTAAGACCACGACTTCAGGGATTACTCTTGGAGGAGCGAAGTATTTCAACCCTGCCCTCAATTATACATTCATTACCAATCATAGAGATATAGTGCTTGACGCTTCTTTTCTCAACTTGACTTTCCTTCGGAGAGGATGGCCAACTTCAGAAGTTGCTATTGGCAATAATCTGCTTGTATTTGATTGGATTTCAGATCTTGTAAGGCTCAACAACAGTTTCATCGTTAAACGTAATACCGGTCTTCGTGAAGGACTCGAAGCTGCAAAGAAACTTTCAGCTTATATCCATTATGCCATAATGGAAAAGCATGAATCCGTCTGGATCGCACAGCGCGAAGGAAGAGCTAAAGATTCAAGCGACCACACACAAGAATCGCTTGTCAAAATGCTTTCTATGGGTGGCGAGGGAACCTTTATGAATAAAATAAAGGAAATCAACCTTATGCCTGTTTCTATCAGTTATGAATTTGATCCCAATGATTATCTGAAAGTTAAAGAGTTCCTCCTAAGAAGAAGAAATCCTGACTTCAAAAAGTCGCAGAAGGATGATCTTTTCTCTATGGAAATTGGACTTCTCAAATTTAAAGGGAAGGTTCATTTTCAACTTACACCTCGCATCAATGTCAGGATCGATGAAATTGGAGAATTTAAAGACACCAATAAGGCCGCTAAATACGTGTGTGCCATAATTGACTCTGCAATCCACCGTGGTTATGAGATCTTTCCTATCAATTATGTGGCATACGACACTCTTCATTCCACCGAACGCTTCGCACACAAATATACTGAAGAAGAAAAGCAAGAATGTTTAGCTTACTTCGACACCCAGCTGACCAAAATAGATGTGGAAGACATCACTGAGGAAGAACACTCATTTATACGTGAGATGATTCTAATCATGTATGCAAACCCGCTCAAAAACAAATTAAAAGCTATATTAGGAGGATTTGAGTGATGAGATTGCCATTAGCCGTTATTATTACACTTTTTGCCGTCAGCATCCTTGCGGATTTCTACATTTGGATTGATATTAGGGAGGGCAAATCAAAAAACAGATGGGCATGGAGTAATTGCTATGCTATTGTTTCTTTCCTCCTATGGATTTTCCTTGGTGTCACCGTAGCTCTTCCAAGAAGGGGCCTTGATGGTGGGGTATATGCCATCATGTGGATGCTTACTGTTTATCTAAGTATATACGTTCCCAAAATCATATATTGTCTTTTTTCTATTCTTGGAAGGATTCCACTCATTTTCAGGAGTAAAAGATGGTTATGGCTCAACTATCTCGGGGCAACCCTTGGGATTATAGGTTTCGTCTTGGTTTGGCATGGAATTCTTTATACCCGTAGTCATCCTCAGCTCATCAACTTAACTGTAAATTCGGAAAAGCTTCCTGAAAGCTTTGATGGCTATCGAATCGTACAAATTTCCGACCTTCATTTAGGAACATGGGGCAACGACACAAGATTCCTTTCTGAATTTATCTCCAACATCAACAGTCTGAAGCCAGATTTGATAGTATTCACCGGTGACATTGTAAACCAGAAAGCTGATGAATTAAAACCTTTCGCTGAATTACTCTCAAAACTTGAAGCCGAAGATGGAGTCTATTCTATCCTTGGCAATCATGACTATGGTGACTACGTAGATTGGCCTTCTAAGGATGCTAAGGAAGCAAATCTTGAAACTCTTAAAAAATATCAGGCGGATGCGGGATGGAAGATGCTTAATAATGAACACAACTTCATTTTCAAAAGCAAGAATGGCCGACGCGATTCCATTGCTATCATTGGCGTGGAAAATTGGGGTGAACCCCCATTTGGAAAATACGGTGATCTCAAGGTTGCTTATCCTGTAGAAAAGAATCGAAGCATCAAAGATAGAAATTTTAAAATCCTACTCACTCATAATCCGGAACATTGGGTGCAAGAAGTAAGGAAAATCACTAATATTGATCTTTCTCTTTCCGGACATACTCATGCTATGCAGGTGAGTTTTGATGCCTTTGGTAAAAGATACTCCCCATCAGCTTGGAGATATCAGACATGGGGAGGTTTTTATACAGAAAATGGAATAGGTGAAATTGAAGACTTCGGCAACCCTGATACCTACGGAGGTCTGGAAAGAAACCTCGATCATCCTTCGCTTTACGTCAACATAGGAGCCGGAGAAGTAGGGATGCCATTTCGCATAGGTGCCAGCAACCCTGAAATAACACTCATAACTCTCAAAAAGAAAAAGAACTGAAGCTTTATGTCTCAGCTTGGATCATCAAGTGCTAATGATGCTGCAGCATCATTAGCCATTTTTTCTTTAGGCTCTAACTGCGGCGACCGATTAATCAACGTCTCTGAAGGCCTAAAATGGCTATCGCAATATCTTTCTGATTTCAAACATTCTTCTATATATGCTACTCCTGATTGTCATGGAGGATTTAAGGAATATTTCAATGTTGTAGCAAGCGGAACGACAAAACTCTCTTCAGCCGGCTTAGAACTTTTATGCAAACAATATGAATTAGCATGTGGCAGAGATCAAGAAAAGAGGAAGTCGGGCGATGTGCCTATCGACATCGATCTTGTGATATTCAACGGTCAGGTGTTACGTCCTAATGATTTTAAACGAGAGTTTTTTAAAATAGGCTATTCTATGATATGAAGCATCCCCATAGTGCGCCGTAGATTTACTTCAACAAATGGTCTTAGCATTCCATCCTCTTCCACTATCATGTCCACTCCCATCAATCCTTCATATCCTGACAATACTTGCTCAAGTATTTCTTTTTGCAATTCTACAACTTTTTCTATACTTATCTTTGAATCTGAATCAAAATTCCTCTTCATCAACGTTTGACTGAGAAGTTTATTTGAAATGTATTTTCCCCGATTTGATGTTGAGAAACTTGACAGTCCGAGGTATTCTGCTTTGCCTTCCTTTATATGCCATTCTGTAGCATAGTCAGCCTTTCTAACTGCACATGTCTCTCCCATCACACTCCCTTGCCGCCGAATAATGCCTCGACACCATTGCTCTACAAGCGTGTCTGTCATATCTGCCCCGGTATTGATCACTCCCCTCCCACTCGAACTCCATGGCGCTTTCATCCAACATCCGGGGTTATTGTGATAAAACTCCATACAATCGCCAATTGCACGGAATTCTAATGGAACTACTGTCTGATTTTGTGAATCCACTTTCTCATTCCATAGTGTGTTAAGACTTATTGTTGTGCGACGATGAGCCAATTCTCGAATCCGCTCTATTGTTTCCTTTTTAGGAAGTTTAAATTCAGGCACTCCATAATCTTTAAGTTTCCTGACTAATGCAGGATTCCATCCCCAAGGCTCAATTATAAGATCGGGATCCTTTTGAAATGTTAGCTCAAGCATACTCCACATTACAAGATCATATTTTGATTTCAAGCCCTCTACATCATCCACCAAGATAAGATCCCCTTTCTTCGCCCATGCCTCCGGAAGTAATTGTGACTCTTTTCTCAACTTCTCCACTCTTGCGGGTGGAGTATAAAAAGACGCCCCCGAAGCGAGGGCGTACTCAGTCTCTGGATTGAAGAGAAGTAGTCTTTTCATTAGTCGTTAAGCTTATCGCGTTCCTTAAGAGGATTTGAGAAGTAGAGCTTATGCTCGATATACTCTTGAGTGGCAATAAGCGTTGGCTTTGGAAGCTTTTCATAAAAACGAGAGATTTCTATCTGCTCCCGGTTTTCTGAAACTTCCTCCAAATTATCGGTAGAAGCAAAGTCGGCGAGTTTCTTCTCAAGTTCCTTTTTGAGTTCTACGGCGATCTGGTTTGCACGTTTTCCTATGATGCATACAGTCTCGTACACATTTCCAGTCTGTTCAGCCATTGCGATCATGTCGCGTGTCACCGTTGTAAGAGGTGCATTTGTCTTCTTGTAGTCCATAATATGCAATTATGATTTACGTATGTGATGATATTTCTTTACAAAGTCTTTCACACGTTAGTTTATTCTCCTACGTGTTTTGATGCAATATTGAAAATTGATTTAGCCTCGGATAGATTTTTAGATTCCGGATAAGTATTGATGAATGAATAGTACTCATCAATCACGTCGCGATATCTGTCTTCACTCTTCTCGGCAACCGAGTTTTTTGCTTGTTGATATTTTGCTTTCAAAATAAGCATCTCAAAATCTTCCCGATATTTGGAATAAGGAAACTCCTTCAGTGCATTCTTAGCTGTTATGACACACGACTCATAGTTATTACCAAGAAAGTTCCCCAGATTGTAATAAAGTTGAGCATTTTGTAGCTGCTTAAGAGTCAATTTATCTTGCAACTCGAATATAGAGTTTTTTGCAAGGCCGGCTTTATCGCTGTTAGGAAAATAATCAAGGAATCCTGTAAGCTCCTCAATGGCCTTGAGGGTCAACGACTGGTCAAGCTGAGGCTCCGGGGAGTCAAGATAATACCCATAACCGCAATAAAATCGCGCTAACTCGGCGTATTTTCCTCGTGGATATCTTTGATAGTAATTTTTGAAATATACTCCTGAATTAAGATAGTCCTTGTTTTCAAAATATGACATTGCAAGAAGGAATGTGGCATCTTCACCATTTTCCGTCCCTCGCATCTGCATCTGCATCTCTTGAAGCAATGTAATCGCCTGCATATATTTGCGGTTTTCATACGCACGCTTTGCATAATCAAACCTATACTGCATATCTGTGCTTTTCAGCACCTTATTATACTCCCCACACGATGAAAGCATCATCGTCGATAAAGAGCACAACATACAAATCTTAAGAATTCTTTTCATTTATACGTATACGTGATTTGCGCTTTTGCGCTTTTAGCACGCAAAGTTAATAAAAAAATTTCAATTAAGGATGATTTTTACAACAAAATTTATTAACTTTGAAGTCGATTTCAAAATATCAACTCGTTTTTGAAAAAATTATGAAAGAAAATGGATTCATAAAGCAGCATCCTGTGCTGACAAACTTAATAATAATCATCTTGGTAGGAATTGCCGGCCTGGGAATCGTCTACTTCTCGTTTGCTATCTTCACACGCCATGGGGAAAGCAGCGTGGTGCCGGGAGTAGAAAAAATGTCATACACTCAAGCTATCGAAATATTGCATTCCAAAGGTTTCAAGGTCGATATCCGAGATTCACTCTATAAAGAAGATGAAAAACCGGGATTTGTCATAGAGCAATTCCCAAAAGCAAATTCCGTAGTGAAACCGGGAAGGAAGATATTCCTTTATATTAATGCAGTGCATCCTAAGGAGGTCATTATTGATGAAGACAATAATCCCCGTGAAGATGCTCTTAAATCTACTTCATTTCGTCAAGGCAAAGCTCGTCTTGAAGAACTTGGGTTCAAAAATATCCGAGTCATTAAGATTCTTGGTGAAAATGACTGCATTTCCAAGATATATGCAAACGGGAAAGTAGTAAAGAAACTCCAGAAAGTACCTGTCAACGCAAGAATAGTAATGGAAGTATTTGACGGAAACTTAGAGGCAGTCAGAGACTCCCTTCAAAACGATCTCGACCCTACACCTTCTTACGTGAGCGATGATCCTATTTCATCGGAGGAACAATCTCCGGAAACTTATCCTACTGAAGAGACTGAAACCACTGAACCAGAATCATACGAATACTACTAATTAATGATGAATTATCAATGATAAATGATAAATTATTAATAAGTGAAGTGTTATCTTCATCCGAAAATCAATGTGCAGATATTAATGAAAATCTTGGCGCAGAGAATGGAGATGACAACCTTGTCGACGATTCTGTCGAAGAGCCGACATTCGTGACGGATGATGGACGCGAACTGTATGAGCATTTCCGCTTTGAGGCAGATAAGGGACAACAACTTTTGAGAGTCGACAAGTTTCTCGTCGATAGGATGACTAAGACATCCAGAAACCGTATTCAGCAAGCTGCCGATGCCGGATGTATCATTGTCAATGGGAAACCAGTCAAGTCAAGCTATAAAGTTAAACCTCTCGACGTGGTTAGCATCGTGATGGACCGTCCTCGCTATGAATTTGAAATCATAGCCGAAGACATCCCCCTCGACATCGTTTATGAAGATTCGGATGTACTCGTTGTAAATAAACCAGCGGGACTCGTAGTCCATCCAGGCCACGGAAATTATCATGGTACTCTTGTTAATGCTCTTGCATATTATTTCAAGGACAATCCCGACTACGATGTCAGCGACCCTCGTTTAGGCCTTGTTCATCGTATCGACAAAGATACCAGCGGTCTCCTTGTTATAGCCAAGACTCCAGAAGCAAAAACAGACTTAGGCCTTCAATTTTTCAATAAGACAACGAGAAGGGAATATGTGGCTTTAGTCTGGGGAGATTTCGACGAAGACAAAGGTACTATTGTAGGAAATATCGCAAGAAATCCACGAAATAAACTCCAAATGGCTGTCTTCGATGATCCTGAGATTGGCAAACATGCCGTAACTCATTATACAGTGATTGAAAGATTTGGATATGTCACTTGTGTCAAATGCGTTCTTGAGACGGGAAGAACCCATCAAATCAGAGTACACATGCTCTCTAAAGGTCACCCTTTGTTCAACGATGCCCGCTACGGAGGAGATAAAATCCTAAAAGGGACGACTTTTGCAAAATACAAACAATTCGTCGAAAACTGTTTCCAGACCTGTCCTCGCCAAGCCCTACACGCTCGTACGCTCGGTTTCAGACATCCCACAACTGGAGAACAAATGGACTTCGAATGTCCAATCCCCTCGGATATGACAGAACTCCTCGAAAAATGGCGCTCCTACCGCTCCTCCAACTAATCAAAGATGGTAAAAATCCTCCAATAACAATCTTGTTAGGTCTTAGAACGTAAGAAAGCATGCTCCGCATACGTCCAAGAGCGTCCAAAACAAATTATTTTATCAGCATAGTAATAAACCTAAACGAATCTTGCAAAACATAAAATAGCAATGCTCGACAATCTTAAAGAATACAACATAATCCTCGCAAGTAAATCTCCAAGAAGAAAAGAACTTCTCGAAATGCTTGCAGTTCCATTTGAGATAAAAGTCAAGGAAGGAATCGACGAGTCGTATCCTGTCGATATGCCCGCAATTGAAGTGCCGGAATACCTATCGCGCCTCAAAGGTAAGGCTTACGCTTCAGATATCAAAGACAATGAGATGGTCATTACTGCCGATACTATTGTAATCTTAGATGGGACAATTTATGGAAAACCTCATGACGAAAAAGATGCCATCGACATGCTTATGCAACTCCAAGGACACACTCATACTGTAGCATCAGGAGTTTGTATAGCCACAAAAGATAAGATTGTCAGCTTCACAACTACTACAAACGTCTCTTTCGCTCCTCTATCGAGAGAAGAAGCCGCATGGTATGTGAAAAATTACAAGCCTCTCGACAAAGCGGGAGCATACGGCATCCAGGAATGGATCGGATGCGCAGCCGTCAAAAGTATCGACGGAAGTTTCTATAATGTAATGGGACTTCCAGTCCATCAACTATACAACGCTCTTAAAACAGAATTCTAATGAAAGTTGCAGTTATAGGCACCGGCAATGTAGGTTCACAGCTTGCCCGAATTTTTGACGTAAAGACAATCTCCTCTCGCTCTCTCGAAAATCTCCCTAATGATGCCGATATCTACATAATAGCTGTCAGCGATTCAGCCGTTAGAGAAGTAGCTGAAAAATTGCCAAAGCTGAACGGTGTCGTGGTGCATACCACAGGAAGTGTCAATATGGATGTTTTAAGCGAAGTAAAATCTAAAGGTTATGGCGTCATCTATCCTTTTCAGACCATCAGCAAAGCGCGTCCACTCCCTCCAGAGAAAATTCCTCTTCTCTTGGAAGCTTCTGACAATGAAACTCTCAAATTGATAAGAACAATAGTGGCTGAAGCGGGATTTGCCAATGTAGAATATGCAAATAGCGACAAGCGTCATCTTGTGCATCTGACAGGCGCATTTGCCTGCAATTTCACCAATGCTATGATAGCGATAAGCCAAAAGATCCTCTCTGATTCCGGAATCTCCACCGATATTACGCAACCCCTCATAGAAGAAACCATCGAAAAACTTAAAACCCTCCCAGCAAAGGATGCCCAGACTGGACCGGCAGCAAGAAAAGACCTTCCAACTATATACTCTCATCTTGAATTACTGAAAGAGTTGAAAATGTATAAAGAAGCTGATATCTATCGCCTTATAAGCGATTATATAATGAATCAATAATTTTTCATTCTACTTTTTTGCTACTTTTCACATTCTTTATTTCTCTCTTAACAAAATTTTTGCTACCTTTGTATGTTGTAAGTTAAGAAGTGACAGATTTAATCCCTTAACCTTTTAACCTCTTAACCCTAAAATTGAGCAAAGCGAAATTTTAATAAATATGTTTAACCTTAAAATATAACCGAAATGTCAAAACCATACGTTTTAGGAGTAGATATCGGCGGAACTAACACAGTGTTCGGTATCGTCGATGCCCGCGGACAGGTGATTGCCAGCGACTCCATCAAGACTAAGAAACACGCAGAGTTTGACGACTATGTAGAAGAGTTTCACGCTGCCGCTGAGCGTCTGCTCCGCCTTCATGATGCTGAAGACAAAATCCAAGGTATTGGTATAGGCGCTCCTAACGCCAACTACTACACTGGCGAGATAGTAAATCCACCAAACCTCCCATGGGGTCCGGTGATTCCTCTTGCTGAAAAAGTTAGTGCAGCGTTCAATGGCATCCCAGTAGCTGTCACCAACGACGCTAATGCAGCAGCGCTCGGCGAAATGACCTACGGCGCCGCCCGTGGTATGAAAGATTTCATCATGATTACTCTTGGCACCGGTGTCGGTTCAGGTATCGTTATCAATGGTCAGATGGTATATGGTAGCGACGGTAATGCCGGTGAGCTCGGCCACCTTGTTATGAAACGCAACAACGGCCGTATGTGCGGTTGTGGACGTACAGGATGTCTTGAAGCATATTGCTCCGCAACTGGCGTTGCGCGCACTGCACGCGAATTCCTTGAAGTTCGTCAGGAACCTTCCGTACTCCGTAATATTGACATCGAAGAGATTACCTCAAAAGACGTTTACGATGCAGCTATTGCAGGTGATAAGATTGCCAAAGAAATCTTCGACTACACTGGTAAGATTCTCGGCGAAGCATTTGCAGACATGGTAGTCTTCTCGGCTCCTCAGGCCATAATACTCTTCGGAGGTCTTGCCAAGAGTGGAGAGCTTCTACTGAAGCCTCTCAAAGAAGCTTTCGAAAAGAATCTAATGCCCATCTTCCGTGGGAAGACTCAGATTCTCATCTCAGAGCTTAAGGAAAGTGATGCAGCAGTCCTCGGAGCTTCAGCTCTCGGTTGGGAAGCAAAACGCCGCTCGGAATCACCATTAACCCCGACTCCACAAGAATCATCAAATTAATCCCCTTTTGAAATTTATGATAGCCCTATATGTACAAAACATATAGGGCTAAAATTATATTTCTTACATAATATATAAGGTCAAAAGTCCTTTAAGGCTTATAAGGGTAATCCAAAATAAAAAAGGGCCACTCTATTTGAGAAGCCCTTTTCTTTTATCTATTTTTAATCTTAGTAAGCATTAATTGAAATACACCTTTTGGAGGTTGTAGCCGAGTTGTAACTTTG
>CAZWJO010000040.1:0-25742 GCA_964634905.1 uncultured Sangeribacter sp. | reverse complement strand
GGGGAAGTATTAAAGATGAAGCCAGGGCGCGACTATTACGACGACTATTCGATGTGGGATACTTATCGTGCTGAGCATCCTCTTATCACCATACTTGATCCAAAACGCAGTGCTGATATGATGTACTCTCTCGTGCTGAAGGCTCGGCAAGGTGGCTGGATGCCGATATTCCCATGTTGGGGTAGTTATACTGCCGCTATGATAGGGGATCATTGTTCAGCGGCTATTGCGGATGCAGTGGCTAAGGGAGTGACAAACTTCCCTGTGGAAGAGGCATATTCCTATTTGCGGAAGAATGCCTTTGAATCTCCTGCCACTCGTCAGGAATATGTTGATGGTAAAGGTCGCCGTGCTCTTGAGTCATATCTTAAGTATGGATATGTGCCTCTTGAGGATGGAGTGAAGGATGCCTTCCACAAAAATGAGCAGACTTCACGCACTCTTGAGTATGCTTTCGATGATTTTGCTCTATCCCGCCTTGCACGCCAACTCGGACACGATGAAGATGCGGAGATTCTTGAAAAAAGGTCGAAAAACTATCGGAATGTGATTGATTCAAAGTTAGGATATGCCAATGGCCGCTATGCAGACGGCACTTGGACTGACAGTATAAACCCTTTTACATTCAATTCATTCATCACTGAAGGGGCGCCTTGCCATTATACATGGTATGTGCCGCACGATCCAGAGGGTCTCATTGATATTCTTGGAGGAAAAGAAGTGGTGGAAGCCAAACTCGATTCCCTTTTCGAACTGAAACGATATTGGCATGGCAATGAGCCTTGCCATCAGATAGTGTATCTATACAATGCAGTGGATCGTCCTGACAAAGCAGCCAAATGGATCAAGCACATAATGGACACTGAATATAAGGATATCCCGGGGGGATTGGCAGGCAACGACGATGCAGGCCAGATGTCGGCATGGTATGTCTTCTCCGCAATGGGTTTCTATCCCGTATGTCCCGGACTTCCGGAATATTGGGTGGGAGAGCCCCTCTTCGACAAAGTGACCATCCACACCTCTCCAACCTCAACCTTCACGATAGAAAAATCCCTAACCGACAGCCGTCCCCTCTTCAACGGCAAGCCCCTCGACGGCTACAAGCTGCCGCATAGTCTACTTGGGTTAGAGTAGAATTATGCATTGAGATAAGTTCTTCTACGTCGGCGAGGGAGCCGGAGAAGGGTCCTTTCGAGCCGAGCTTGATGCTGCACATCGCAGCGGCGAATGCCCCTGATTCTTCATACGACGCTCCACGGCTACGCTTATACAGATAGCCTGCCATGTAAGTGTCGCCGCATCCTGTTGCATCTACAAGGTCTTTTGCCGGATATGCCGGTATCTTGTGGAATTTTCCTTCGGCAAATATCAGCGATCCCTTGTCACCAAGCGTCAAGACCACTTCCTTCACTCCCCATCCTGCAAGTATTTTTGCAGCCTCGTATGGGTCGGATGTACCCGTAAGCGTCTCCATCTCCATCTCATTTGCCTTCAGAATGCCGATGTAGGGGAGGGCTTCCAACTTATCGTCATAGTCCACAGCCACCACATGCTCTCCTTCCACCTTTCGCAGATAACCCTGCACATCCACCGAGACCGTTCCTTTCGTAGACAGATATTTGATCGTCTCCTTATCAAAATCATCAGCAAGCAGAGTGCCGAGATGGATTATATTAGCCTCGACATCTTTAAGATTCTCCTTGGTAAATGGGTCGGCTTTTGCGAGCACACGTTGTTTGCGCTCATTCATATCCTCACCATACTTATTCTCAAAATAAACGGAATTTTTCGACACTATAGCCTCCACATCAATCCCATCATTACGCATTTTTTCGACCTCATGCATTTCACTCGCAGCCAATGATGTCACAAGCCGAAAATCTTCAAGATCAATATTCTTCAAGGCGTTTGCAAAATAATATGCGGTCCCTCCCGGCATATATGCCGTGAAGCGTGGGGTTATGACTTTGTCAAGTGTTATATGTCCGATACAGATGAGTTTCATTTTGAGTGGGGGTTAAGGGTTTAAGGGCTTTAAGGGCGTTAGGGGCTTTAAGGGGGCTTTAAAGGCTTTAAGGGCGTTAAGGGCGTTAGGGGCTTTAAGGGCATTTAGGGGCTTTAAGGGCTTTAGGGGCTTTAAGGGCGAAAGAATTATGCATTGAAAGAATTGTGCATTTTCTGGAGGACGCTCAGTGCGTAGACAAGCACAAAAGCATATCCTATTGCCGGTATGATGAAGGCTGTGGAGACTGCCGTTAGATCTGCCATCTGGCCCATCAAGAGCGTGCCGACAGCTCCTCCAATCGGAGTCATCATAAGGAACGAGGATGCTATCTTGACATTATGGCCTTGTGCACCCACAATTGTGATTGCGAATATTGTCGGGAACATAATGGCTTCAAAAGCATAACACATAAAGACTCCGGCGCGCGATATCCAGCCGCAGTCCAATGTGACAAGCAATGCCCCAACGACAGTCATCAATCCGCAGAATACAAGCACCTTCTCGGAAGCCACTTTGCTCATTACCCAACTGCCGACAATTCGTGCGAGCATGAATAGTCCGAGTGCCCCGAATGAAAGCACTACTGAAGCAGTGGTTTTATCCATCCAACCGTCGGCTGTAGCATAATTGATGAAGAGGCTGTTGATTGAAATTTCAGCTATCTCATAGAAGAAAAGGGCTATCACTCCGAAACGGAATGTCGATGAACTCCATAGAGCCTTGATAGTGTCTCCCAGACTTTCTTTCATGCTTGGCGCGGCTGCATTATCTTCATTATTACTGATCTCAGGGAGTTTTACGCGAGTAAAAATCAGGGCTACCAGCAAGACTGCGACTCCCATTATGCCGTAAGGAACAGATACGCTGCTTCCAGGGGTTGAGAACAGGAAACCTCCGACAATCACCGGAGCAAGTATACAGCCGAGTCCATTAAACGACTGCGCCAGATTGAGTCGGCTGGCGGCTGTCTCTTTCTCTCCAAGTTCTGTGGCGTATGGATTTGCAGCAGTCTCAAGGATTACAAGTCCACACCCTATGATGAAGAGGGCCAAAAGAAACATGCCGAACGACATAATGCTCTCTCCGGGAATAAATAGCAATGCACCCAAAGCAAAGAGCAATAACCCTGTGACGACTCCTTTGCGATATCCGACCCGTGTGATGAGAATACCCGCAGGCAACGCCATCAGAAAATATCCGAGATAAGTTGTGGCCTGGATCAAAGCAGACTGCCCGATTGAGATATGGAGCATCTCCTGGAAATGCTTGTTAAGCACGTCAAGAATGGCACGTGCAAAGCCCCACATAAAGAACAGGCTCGTAATGAGTATGAACGGAAGGAGATATTTCTTTGAGACTAATCTGCTCATGTAGTCGAATGATTAATAATGAATGATAAAGGAAAAATTCAATTCGACTGCAAATTTACGAAAAAAAACTTAAAGAATGATAATTTATAATCGATAAATTAATAAGCAGCATTTCCATTAATCGAAATGTCACTAAATTATGCTATTCTGTGCTACCCCTCCGGGGTAGGAGGATGGGAGATTGGCTTTACCCACTGGGCTGACGCCCAGGGTTAACAAAATTATAAGCCCTCCGGGCCTTTCCATGATGAAGGAGCTTATTTTAATGACACTATCGTTGATCGTTAATCGTTGATCGTTAATCGTTAATCGTTAATCACTGATCGTTAATAGTTCATCGTTAATTGATTCTCCTCCTTTGCCGGCTCGCGTGCCATAAGGATTATTAGCGGCTCCTCCGGCTGCTCAAATATGCCATAGATAGTCTCCTTCATCCCTTCGCTGTTGGCTGTAAGGGTAAGGGGGTAGGATAGTGGTGTGAAATCAAGGATTCCTTTTTCGTCTGTAGTAGAAGATATGATAGTGTCGGCATATTCCACTGCTATTGATGCAAACGGGACAGGGGCTTGTGTTATCTCTTCAACAGCGCAAATTTGGATGGATGGAAGGGTCGGCATAACGAACTCAAACTCGGGATCCTGTGCTCCCGCACCGGCTCCAGATGTAATCGCCAACAATATGAGGAGTTTATGCCGCATGTAGATTTAGATTTAGGTGTATCTTCTCACTTTTATAACAAAATTTACCCTCATATTGTTTTGAAACAAAAAAGGGACGCACGAACCCGTGCGTCCCTACACTTAACCGATTAAACAAGATTTAGCGGATAACCTTCTTAGCCACCTTATTGCCCTGGCGAACGATATAGATGCCGTTGGTAGGATTAGCTACGCGTACACCCTGCATATCGTAGTAGAATACAGGAGCATTAGCATCAAACTCAACTTTCTCAACTGCATTTTCAACACCCTTTGCATCGATGATGCTCTTGATTTGGTCTGCGTTGAGAGCCTTGTTGTAGAGAGCTACATCGTCAAACATGAATGCCGGGTCTGGATCCTGCCAGTTCCAAGCCTGCATACCGCCTAAGCAGAAGAGGTTGAAGCGAGCGTCACCGAAGAATTCGCATCTTTGACCGCGGCTTACACCGTCGAGAGTCCATGAATTAACAAGTTTTCCATCGAAGTATACTGCTGCAGTATTCTTGGTGAATGTAGCTGTATAGTGATGCCATTCCTTATCAGCGAGCCAGTCTGTTTCGTTGTGGAGGATTGTCACTCTACCCTGGTCGCAGAGATCATCTCCATAATCGCACCATGCGTCACCTTGGTTATCGTTGCCGTTGCAGTTAACCTGAACGCCACCTCTGTATTGACATGCAAATTCCGGGCAACCAGTACCTGCCACGTTGCTGTCGTAAGCTGTAAACATAGGACACCACATATATTCACCTGATTCACCTGCGTTCTTAGCATTTACCCAAAGAGAGATAGAGAACTCATTAGTGTCACCAGTCTTAACGAATACATCTTCAGGAAGTTGGAGATAGTTCTGACGCATACCGCCCTTGGCATTCTGGAATACCTTGCCGAACTGACCACCTTCATCTACGATTTCACCACCGCCGACAATAGTAGCTCCATTGAGACCATCTTCAAATGAATAGAAGTAGTAAGGTTCGCCATCCTGTGGCACTTCACCGCCTTCGTCAACATACATTTGGAGAGTCTGGTCGGCCCAAGCATGCCAGTAACCGTCGCCGGTCTGAGAGTTCTTTCCCATACCTAACCATACTTTAGTAGGTTCAGTGAGTTCGAATTCTACATACTGATAATACTTTTCCGGATCGTTTACGAATGCAGCGGCAGCCTCACGCTCACAACCTGAGTCGTTACGATAGATGACCTTATTGCGAGTCTCGTAAGGAATGACATCTGCCCATTCCTCTTCATTATTGCCTTCTACACGAACAGGATTGTTGTGTGGCATAGCAGCAAGGTCTCCATTGTGGATTTCCCAAACGTCTTTCACGCGGGTACGAACGTCAGCACCCTCAGTCAAATCACCGAAATCTTCTGAAAAATTCATATCCTTAGGACAATCTTCATTCTTTGACATGAAGATGAATGCGTGGTCATAATCAGAGTTGGTGTCGTAGTCATTAGCCTTAAACCAATCTTCCGGTGTGCGATTTACAGAGCCGTAAGCGCCTTCGGGACGAATGTCGCATGGCCATTTGTGGTTATAGTAGTTACCTGCTGCATCTGATTCTGAACCATAACGGTGGAAGCAGAGCATACCAAAACGATACTTACCTGCCGGGAGTTCTACCTGCTGACCATATTTGTAGGGAGAACCGCCACACTTACGGTAGTCGCCACCGCCTGAACCATCTTTCTGCATATCAGGAGTTTTCTCCTTATTCTCAGTGTTGACATTGTTCCATGCGCGCTTTGAGTCAAGTGTTTCTGAGAAATCTCCATTGGGAACTGTTACTTCGCCATTAGGTCCTACGAGTTTGAAGTTGTCGAAGCAGCACCATTCATCATTATAGCTGCCAGTGTTCATGATACCGATCACGAGGTCGCCACCAGGGTGATTAGCTGTCACTGTATTCAAGTACAGACCTGCTTCAAAAGCGGTATTTGCTTCTGCCATGCTGTTGGGAGCAACTTCTACACCGCCATCAAACAAGCCGGCTACCGCCTTCTTGGTGTTGTTGATGAAAATTGATGCTGTGTAAAGATCTGGAGTTACATCAGCTCCCTTCATGTTTTCACGTGCATAATCATTGTATCCACAACGATAGAATGCATTTACAGTTAGAGTGTACTCTCCGGCTGGCATATCTGGAAGCACCTGATATGTGCGGAATGCACCATTCCAGATTTCAGCTACACCCTCGTTGGTGGCTGATACTACACCCTGCCAAGCGGGTAGATAAGCAGCATCTTTTAGATACTTGTGAGTTACGTCTACGTAGTGGCCTCCAGCAAAGGCACTCATAGCGATTACGGCTGCTCCAAGAAGCATACTGCCGCGTTTCATGTAATCTTTTACCATAATTTAGGATAATAAAATAATTAAGGAATTTACTTATAATTTTCAGCGGGCAACGGGTAGATTGCCCGCTGAATTTTATAGTCAAGTGTTAATTAAAGTCCGGCATATCCCGGATTCTGTTTCCAGTTGAGGTTTGTTTCAAGCACCTTGCGGCAAAGCGGCATTAGGCGGCGGTTAGGATCTTTCACTCCTTCGCGTTCTACCCAGTGGAACTGTGTATGCTCTTCGTTATCCCACTCCTTGTATTGATTCTTCTCGCCCCAATCATTCTCAAACATTCCGCAACGTATAAGGTCGTTGCGACGCCAAGGCTCGAGAATGAATTCACGTGAACGCTCATCCATGAGGTCTTGGATAGTGAAAGTTCCGCTCACGAGGGGTGCGTGTGAACATTGACGGATTACGTTAACGAGATCATTAACTGTAGCTCCAAGTGTTGGTGTGGCTCCGCGCATGATACACTCAGCCTTCATCATAAGTATATCTGCAAAACGGAATATTGGTGTGTCGTTAGCCTGCTGACGATTCCATTTAGTGTAATCTTCTTCGCGTGGAGGATACTTGAAGAGTCGTGCTCCTTTTCTGATATTCAGAAGAGCTGTGCCATCGGCGATTGTGGCTTTGCTGACTGCCGGTTTTGACTCATCGCCAAGAGAATAGATCTTGCCATCATCAAAGTCGAAGTCTCCGACGTATGTGAGCTGACCGCAAGAGGTATTGGGTTTGTCGGGGTCCTTATAAAGGATAACTGGTTCATCAGTCTTGTTGAAGTTTGCATCATACACAAACTGTGGTCCGTTTTGAATCATTTCGTTGCGTTCATCACCCTCCAGACTGAATCTTGCCAAGGCTTCTTTTGTCATGACTGTCTGGCCGGCAAGTGATAGCGGACATTCCCATCCTAATACGTAAGGGCGGCAAAGACCCTCTTTCTTGAAGGCAAACCAGCGATACCATGTAGTTGTGCCATCTCCCTTAGTTGCCGGGTCTACATCAAAGGCATAGATAAAGTCTTTGATATGGACTCCATTGTCAGGGAAGAATTTTTTGCGATAACCTTGTCCTACTTCAAAAAGACCGGAATTGATGATCTCGTCACACCATTTCACGCAATCGTTGAGCTTCTCATTAGGAGTGTCGTTGGTGACAGTTGTGATATCATGAGTATATACACCCCAATTGAGGTATAGTTTTGCAAGAAGGGCAGCTGCCATCCAGTAATTAGGCTTGCCGTAGGTGGAAGCATCATTGGCTTTGCTCAAAGCATTCTCCTGACCGAGGATTTCCAGAAGTTCGCTCTCAATCCATTTTGCCACTTCTGCACGAGGCGAGCGGTCGGGAGCCTCTCCTTCTTCATAGTTGCGGGTAAGGATAGGGCTGTCTCCGTAGAGCTCCATCATCCAGAAAGCGTAGAATGCCCGGATTGCGCGTAGTGGGGCCACTACAGGATCCCTCATCTCAGGTCCTCCGTATGCCAAGATGCGGGTATTGGTGTAGGTGATTCCTGAAAGACATCCTTCGATTATATTTGTACGGTAGTTGTCAAGATGCAATGAGTGGATCGAAGCGTCCAAGTAGCGACCATCGTCGAAGTAGTTGCCGGCGCCGTAGCAGCAGCCCATAATCTCGTCGCCCTGATTTACTACTCCCTCGTTGAAGTCGCGGCCAAACCAGCCGTGGAGATATTTATAGCAGGCATTAAACTCTCCTTCTACCGCTATAGGGTTGTCTGGTAGCTCTGTATAACTGCCCGGTATGGTTGTCTCAAGGTCCGTGCAGGAAGCCAGGGTTGCCATCACTGCCCCTATCGACAATATTTTAATATATGATTTCATACTAAGTAAATAATCTAATTATCAGCATACCATCATAATTGCATTTCGATTAAATGTCAGTGACAAATAACTATTAATCATGCATTATGAATCATGCATTATGAATTATGCATTAATTAAAAGTTGATTTGTGCGCCGATGAGGATCTGACGAGTGCGTGGATAATGGTCTGAGCGAGTGTCATGGCCTGGATCCAACCCTCCGAGATTGATCTCAGGATCGCGTCCGGTATATTTTGTTATTGTAAAGAGGTTGTTGCCTGAGACATATATGCGGATATCATTGAGCCAGCCGTGGAAACAGTTGCGGAAGGTATAGCCGATAGTCGCAGTTGCCAATTTGAAGTAGCTGCCATCTTCGAGATAACGCTGCGAAGGATAGTGGGCAAGGCCATCGGTCGCAATCTGATCCTCCCATACTGAAGACATTACGTTCTTTCCCTGTGCGATAGAGCCTACGTAAGAGAAGTATGCGTGAGGTTCGTTGAAGATCTTCTGTCCGAACACTCCTGTGAAGAAGACGTTGAGATCCCAATTCTTCCATGTGAATTTATTGTCCCAACCCATAGTCAATTTAGGCTGTGCACTTCCCATATACACTCGGTCGTCTTCCCCGGGCTGGATTGTTGTCTCAGGGTTCCCGTTGGCATCAAGGATCTTGTTGCCTTCTCCGTCATAGCGGTAGAAACATGAAAGACCATCCTCGTTATATCCTGCCCAATCCCATAGGTAGAATGAGCCGATTGGCTTGCCCTCTACTATACGCTGGGTATTGCAACCCTGTGAGAGACCAGGTAGGTTAGGGTCATAGCGGTTGATTACTCCGGCGTTGAATTCACTGTTGGACACACTGACCACCTTGTTGTCATTGTGCGAGAAGTTGAGTGATGTCATCCATGTGAATTCTTTTGTGGAGACAGGATAGCCTTGAATCATGAGTTCTACGCCACGGTTCTGCATCTTTCCGACATTGGCTGTGATCCAATTGACAGGATAGATAAGCGTGGATACCGGATAATCCCAAATCATGTCTTTAGTTGACTTATTGTAGTACTCAAGTGTACCGGCAAGGCGTCCGTTGAAGAATGAGAAATCAATACCAAGGTTGAGCATGGTGGTTGTCTCCCATTTAAGGTCTGGATTGACATTGCGGGCTGCCGACAAGCCCTTGTAGGAACTTACATTTCCATTTGCGTCTACATAGTCGAAGCGAGCGGCGGTATTGTAGAAGAAGCGTGATGTGTAGATGTCGAAGCCACCTGCATTGCCACTCTGTCCCCAACCAACACGCAGTTTAAGGTCGTTAAGCCAATCTCTTGCATTGCTCATGAAATTTTCGTCTGAAATGCGCCATGCAGCTGATGCCGACGGGAATGTAGCCCAGCGATTGTTGGAACCGAATGTTGAGGCACCGTCGCGACGGATTGCTGCCTGGAAAAGATAGCGTGATTTAAGTGAATAATTGGCACGCCCATAGAACGAAATCATCTTAGTATGGTTCATTACATTGCCCCATACAGGATCTGTATCCCAGCTATTGGCTACTCCAATGTTGTTCCAACCGATTGAGTCGTCGTAATAATTATATCCTCTGGCTCCGAATCCTTCACCATTCTTGTGTTCTTCCCAAGAATATCCTGCCATAAGGGCGAGATGATGGTCTTCTCCAAAGTCTTTGTCATAGTTGCCATAGATTTCCATCAACTTGCCCCAGTCGTCGGTCACATTGCGTGAAGATTCTCCATGGCGGGTATTATTCTGAGATTCGGTAGAGGTATAGTCTTTATAATGATAGTTTTGTGTATCGTATGAGAAGTTGGCATTCAAGAAGAGTCCATCGATAATCAGCAACGATGCTTTCCCAGTGAATTGTAAGCGCTTATAAGTTGCTGTAGAACGGTTCTCATATACAAGTGAAAGCGGATTATAGTTTTGGGATATGGTCTTGTCGCAATACCATGTACCATCTTCATTCCTGACAGGCACAAGAGGAGAATAGTAATACATTCCCTCATATACTGACCCACCCTGGAGGCCACGTGGTACACCCCATTCTTTACGGATATTGCCGTTAATGCCGATACCAAGGGTCAGACGTTCCTTAAGTGTCTTGGTCTCTACATATGAGCGTCCTGTGAAAAGGTTGTTACCGACACCTTGGATGATGCCGTCGCGTTTGATGTAGTTAAGTGATACGCTATATGTGGTATTCTTTCCGCCACCGGAAATAGATATGTCGTGATTGGTGGCAAAACCAGTACGCTGCACTTCTTTAGCCCAGTTTGTATCATACCCCTTGTCGTTTGGAATGCTGATATTGTTCTGCTCAGCGTATGCTCGGAGTTCATCTGCCGACATCATGTCGTGATCCTTTGCAATCCGTTCCCAAGATACATATCCTGAATATGTAACGCGTGCAGGTCCATCAGCTCCGCGCTTCGTGGTCACGATGATGACGCCATTGGCTGCCTTTGATCCATAAATTGCGGTTGCGGATGCGTCGCGGAGCACGTCGATACTCTCAATTTCACTTGGAGGAATAAGGTTAAGATTGACACCGGGTATTCCGTCTACAACATACAGAGGAGATGTCGAACCGTTAAGCGTAGATGCTCCGCGAAGTGTCAATGAATTCACACCCCCATTAGGGTCGGAATTTTGAACTACCACAAGCCCCGGTACTTTACCCTGAAGCAACTGGCCCGGGTCAGTGTAAGAACCTACGTTCAGATCTTTTGAGTTGACGGTTGTGATTGAACCGGTAAGGTCTTTCTTTTTCATCGTGCCGTAACCGATCACTACCACTTCATCAAGAAGTGCGTTGTCTTCCTTAAGGACTATCTTAAGGTCTGACCCGGTCACCTTCACATCCTGTGAAAGATAGCCTACATAAGAAATCTTAAGGGTTTTTTCCCTGCTCCACGTCAATAGAGAATTTACCGTCAAAGTCGGTGGCTGTGCCGCTATTTGCACCGGCTACCATGACGGTGGCGCCGATTAGAGGCTCTCCGGCCTCGTCGGTCACTGTGCCTTTTACGATCGCTGCCTGCATCCCGAGGCCGCTCAGCACAAACGCCAACAGCATCAAGCATCTTGCTTTATATGCCCCGAGGCGTTTCATAGTCTTTTCAATAGTTTGCATCAATTCGTATGTTAGGTAATTAAATTCAAAAATCAGGGGTCAGCCGATATTGGCAATGAAGTAATGTTCTTTTTTACAATTTGTTATAATTTTTTTTAATATTTATCATGTATAAAGCACTTTGCTTCATATATGATGCTTTTTCCATTTTGCTCTACTACAATCCGTAAAGAGTAACTGCAAAATTACAAAATATTTTCGACATTTCAAAAATTTAATAAAAATTAACATAAAAAACATGGATTTTCGTTTTTCGTCATGCGTTGTACGTTTTGTGTAGTGCGAGCGAGGGAACTCGAGATAGCCCGAGGTGTCTCGAGTTATCGCTTGCTGCATAGCGCAGACAGGAATGTCTACGTTCCATGGCGCGAAGCGCTCCGCTATAATTGTTCCCTAACCCCTAAAAAAAATAGGTTAGGGCACAATTATAACTCATTTTTTACTTGGCTAAGTTAATGAAAATTTATAAATTTGCATCCTAAAATAATGATTATGAAAAAAATTATAGGCAGAGAAGCAGAATTAGCCATACTACAAAAATCAGTAGAATCGGATTCTCCAGAATTCATCGCAGTATATGGACGTCGACGAATTGGAAAGACCTTTTTGATTAAAAGATTTTTTAATGATCAATTTGACTTTTATATGACTGGATCATATAAAAGCACCTTATCGGAAAATCTTGAAGTATTCCAAAATCAATTAAAAAAATATTCCGGCCAAGAAAGGCCTAAACCCAAGTCTTGGCGGGAAGCCTTTACTCAACTTGAAGAATATCTTTCTACCATTAAGAAAGATAAGATAATAGTATTTATAGATGAACTACCATGGCTTGACACTCCTCGATCACGCTTTATAAATGCATTAGAGTTATTTTGGAATAGTTGGGGAGACAGTCAGGACAAGCTTAAATTTATTGTATGCGGATCCGCAACGACATGGATGACAGATAAACTTCTTGGAGATAAGGGCGGACTACACAATCGAGTGAACCGAAGAATCTATTTAGCGCCATTCAGTCTACATGAAACCGAACAATTGCTTAGATCAATGGGAGTAGAATGGGATAGGTATCAGATAATAGAGTGCTATATGGCCATGGGAGGCACCCCTTTTTATTTGGCAAAAATAGAACGATCCCAAAGTGTAGCCCAAAATATTGACCGACTTTTCTTCCAACGTACTGGTGAGCTACGAACAGAATACGACTTCTTATTTAGGTCTTTATTCAAAGATTCATCAATATATAAACGAGTGGTAGAATTATTGGCAAAGAAATCAGTAGGAATGACCCGAGAAGAAATAATGAGAACTCTAAAGCTTCAGCATGGAGGGAAATTTTCGGAGGTTATAAAAAATCTCACAACTTGTGATTTCATCCGTGAATATCGATCGTTTGGGAAAAAAGAACGAAATAAATTATATCAACTTACGGATTTATTTACATTGTTTTATTTAAAACAAGTCCGGGAGAATGTCATTGAGGATGGAGATTATTGGATGTCGCATATCGATTCGGCATCTCATAGGGCATGGAGTGGGTATGCATTTGAACAGGTTTGCCTTCACCATGTAAAGCAAATAAAAAAAGCTTTAGGTATCTCTGGCATTGGAACGCAGACTTCTTCTTGGATAGGAATTGATGAAGGAAAGAAAGTAGGGCAAATTGATTTAATAATCGACCGAAGAGACGACACAATCAATCTTTGTGAAATGAAATATTCGTCAAAAGATTATGACATCACTCCCTCTTATGCGAGGACACTTGTAGAACGCAGGGAAGCCTTTCGAGAAATGACAAAGACCCGAAAGGCATTGCATTTGACAATGGTGACGGTATATGGGGTTAAGCATAATGCCCAATGGAATTATATTCAGAATGAAGTGACGGCAGTGGATTTATTCAAGGAATAGCGTGTTCGGATTACAGACAGGAGGACGGGGGTTTAACACTCCCCTGTCCCCTGTTCAACACTATTTCCTGCGGCTTGGGAGATGGGAGACTGTGATTTTTTGACAGGAGAACAGCAGGACAGGAGAATAACAGAGGAAATCATGGATAAAAAGAGACGCGCGAGTCGTTGCCCGCGCGTCCCATTATTCACTATTCACTATTCACTATTCACTATTCACTATTCACTATTCACTGTTCACTATTCACTATTCACTATCGAATGATCTTGAGCGTCTTGACAGAGCCGTCAGCTCCAGTTGCTTTCACTACATAGATTCCGGCTGGAAGAGCGCTCAAATCTACTGACCCTGTAGCTGCTTCCCGGCTCTTGTCGTATGTAGTCCCGTCCATTGCTGAAACCCATAGACCGCTCACTCTTTCGGAAACTCTCAGTGTGGATGCTGCCTTGTCGTAGGAAATTGCCAATGTCTCTCCATCGATGCTTTCCACTCCATTATATTCTCCCAATGTGAAGAAAATTCTGTAGTCGCCAAGAGGAGCACTTTCTATATAAGGCATAGCAAAGTATGACCCTCCGATTTCTCCTGCCGCAAAATTGACATTCACGCTCAGCTCGGCACTCTCCCCTTGTATCAAAAGGGCAAACGGTGTGAACTCTTCCATCGCTAAGCTCTGCACCTCTCCTACGGTATTCGGGAAAATCACAAGGTCAATTGGTTTTGCAAAATACTCTGCGTTATTGATGATTTTCATCGAGAAAGGAATTGATGTGGCGTCTGTCACATTATAGACTTCTCGGCCATTCTCAAGAGAAGATTCATATCCGTCAATGACAAAATCCTCTACTGTAAGGTCAAGCGCAAACTCATCTATCTTCATTGTGACATCCTTGCTGAAATCAGGGTAGCATGTCAGATCTCTACCATTATTCTCAGCTGTCGGATTGTAGAAATATAGTTGATAAGTGGTCTCCGTTGTAGGAGCATTCATACCAGCTAATAATTCAAACATGCAGATGAATTCCTTAGTTACGCTCTCTCCCGGTTCAAGTGTGACTGCCACGCCTTCAGCTGTCATGCGTGCGATTCCTCCTGAATAGAGCACAGGATAGAAATAGTTGGTAAGTTCCTTTCCCGATGGATTGGATACTGTCACCGACATCTTCACTGCGTCTCCATAATATAATGGGGTCAAGAACTCGGCAGCCTCTATCTTTGGCTCTGCTTTCGAATTAGGGATGACAGTAATCTTCAGTCTTTCCTTTGTGAATTCAATGGAATTGTAAAAGTCTGATTCGCAGCGTACCGGTGTCCATTCTTGTGTGCCGCTCAGGCGGAAACACAATGTAAGCTTGTATGTGCCGTTCGTCAACGAAGGAAGAGTGAAATCAAGTGCTTTGAATCCGTATCTTACCTGAAGTGTCTGTTTGCTCATCACTTCTGCATAGATGGTTTCTCCTTCGGTCGGAGCTATTGGATCTATCTTTATGCCCAAGTCAATGGTGATGGGCTTGGTGTCCATATTATACCATCCACCGTCATCGGTAAGTGTCAAATATAGATTGCCACCGGAGGCACTTGCTTCCAGATTCCCTTGCTGAACAAAGTTAGGTGCATATTCTTTTCCTGTGGTCGGCTGGATACCGATGACTGCCAACTGTGAGAAGTTATATCCACCTCCGTTTGCGCCGATACCAAGTGAGCCGGGATTGAGAGCATCAAGAAGGAAGTAGCCGTCGCTCATGCCTCCCCAACCCCAGTTGAAGTGGTAATACCCGTCGGATTCATATCCGTCGCATACGAAGCAGTGTCCGGCACGGGTAGAGTCGCCGCCGTAGACTACAGGCCTTCCTTCAGCCACTTCATTATAGATCAGATCTCCCCATTCTGAAGCTGTATAATAGCTGCGTTGGGCATACAGAATGTTTTTGTTATAATCAAAATTATTTACGAGTGAAGTAGCCACGTAAAGCACTCCGGTGCCTGACTGATCAAGCGCATACTTCATGTTGGTGGCATAGCCACATACTTTCATCAGATATGCCACTGCGGCTGTCTGCTCATCTGTAGCTCCTTCGTCATATCTGGCGAGCATATTGTTCCAGTCGAAATTCTGCTCATCGAGAAGCATGCTCTCTGTCCGGGTAGAATTGTTTTTTTCTCTGACGGTACATTGTCCGGTTCCTTTGCCAGTAGTCGGGTAATTCCAGAACTTCATTACCTGTGCCATGGCAGTGGCGACGCAACCTGTCACACAATGGCGTCCGTCTACTTCCGGGGTCATGAGATTGTAGGGGGCATTCTGGTTCCAGCGGGTCTCCACAAGCGGAGCTACGGCTTCTTTGTCTGCTCTGGTTGTCATTTGCTGATATGGAGCGGCACCCATCATACGTGCATATTCTATCTGGCGTCCATATTCCTCAAGCCACCATTTCAATTCCGGCGACATGTTGTCAGCGTCAAATTTGCCATTGTCGCTATAGCCTAAGAGGGGAGCGGCGACATCATCAGCACTGAGTATGGCATAGCCTTGCTGTGTGCGGTTCTGAAATACGTATAGCCCCGGCTCTCCATTCATTAGTTGGATGGTATGGGCATATTTAAGATCGGAAATGTCTGAAGACCTTGTTGCCGGTCCCCTGTCCAGACGCTGCAAAGCCTGCTCCGGAGTGAGCGGGGCGGCTGACAATGTCAAGCATCCCAAAAGCCATGATGAGGCAAGAATAGTAAATTTCTTCATATTATAGTCGTTTAAATCATCTATTATCTAATTTTCTCCCCCTTTAGAGGGGCGGGGGGCTGGAGGGACTAATCCAAATGCAAAGATAATAAAAATTTTTTTTATTCCTACTTTTCTTCATATTCTTTAACCTTTCACTCTGGGATTTGTCCGCTTCTTTGGGCAATGCCGTGAAATTAAAGTTACCTAACACACGCTTGGACGCATGCGGAGCATGCTCTATTACTAATTTTGCCAGTAAAACGCAGGCAGGACTTGTTTTAACTTGGGCGGAGCTAATTATGCATTATGCATTATGAATTAAAAAAAGGGAGAGCGTGACCATCACGGCCGGCTCTCCCCGAGGATTATATTAACGAATTAGATTGCTGTCAATCAATTGGAAGTTCAATCTGAATTGAATACTGTATCTGGCCGAAGCCACCTAAATTTGGAATGAAATAAACCGGAGAAAGAACTGCAAAGCCTGGTTCATACCAGATATCGAAGCCTTCAGCATATTCTAATCCATAGATGGTTTCAAAATCACTCCAATTCCAAGGATACACACCGATAGGTTGACCATCGACGCCTTCATAATTCAAACCAGTGTCATAGCCAGTAAAAGAAAGTGTTTGATTTGAATTCTCCCAAAATTCAACGTAGGCCGGACCTGTGGTTAATACTCCATTTTGACGCGAAATCCAATCACCCCAAATTTCTTCTGCTGTTTCAGACTTATAAAATTCTGCGTACGGACTTAACACACGATAGCGTTCAAAACCATCAGCCTTCAGAATCTGTACGGGATATGGATTAATATCACCCATTACCCAAGCATCGAGGAATGTTCCTGTGCCCATGGTGCTCCAAGTGTAGTTCACTGGGCAATTGATCCTAAGAGTGTCGTTTCCGGCATAGCTTTTTTCTCCATTGAAAGTTAGGTAGCCGGAGTAAGTATAAGGTGGAGTGGCATTCGCAATGTTGATGATAAGATTTGCCACATTACTGCCAGCTTCAAATTTCACTTGGCTTGGAACTGAGATGTCAGTCGGACAATTTTTGCCGGGAGTGAATTTGATGTCAAGAGTCTGCTCTCCGGAGTTGTTGGAGCGGTCGATGGGAATCACCAATTCATGTGCACCCATATCTAAGGTTTCATTATATTGCGGACTCTGGAACGAATATGCATTCTGTATCGGTGCCTGCTCCCAATACCCCTTGTCGGAACAGGAGCTCATGAAGGCCACCGTTAAGATCGATGCAGCTAATGATATATTTTTTAATATTTTCATATCAATTATTTTTAGTTTAATTGTTTAATCGTTTAATCGTTTAGTTTAATTATCGGTTTATCTTTTAATCGAACCAAACGATTAAACAATTACACAATAGTTTATTATTCTGCAATAGGTGTTGGCACATTACCCTCTAAGTTATTGCTTCCGATTGCCGGGTTCGCCTCCATTTCAGCCTGTGGTATCAAGTAGATACGCAATGGGTCGTCTGCCGGAATATTGAACACTACTGATGGTGCATATCCGCCTCCTAAGCGATTTACCGGCTTCTTCAGACGCTGAAGGTCATAGTATGCGAGACCTTCGCCCCAGAATTCAAGACGACGCTGCATCCAGCACTCTTCCTGCACTTCTGCTCCGCTACCTGAGAAGTTGTAGTTAGGATTGCGGTAAGTCTTAACGAAGTTGTTCAGTATTGATGCTCCGTCACCCCCTGCCATTGCGGTAGCCTCAGCGTATGTATAATACATCTCTTCAATACGCATCAATGGAATATCATTGAGGTAGCATACACCCTGGTCATTACCTGTAGAGGTGTCAAATTTGACATTGACGTAGGCTGCTTGCTGTGCGCTCTCGAAATAGCTGTAGAGAATCTGCGCATGGGTGGAGTCAAGATTGGGGCTTTCTCCATTTTCATTACACCACCATCCTTTGCGAACGTCGGTTCCTGGGATAGATTCGTAAAGAGCCTTGTTTATGCTTCTGTAGACACCTACCTGAGCATATCCACCTGTATAGAAAGTCACGGCGTGACCGGGCCAGCAGTGAAGGTTGCCTACATTGCCCGATTCTATGTCGACAGCAAAGAGCCATGAGCTGACATCTGCATGGGCAAATGATGGGCGAGATACTTCTGCGATTGAGTAAGGGACACATCCGCTGTTGTCAATTACATATTTGGCATCTTCCGCGGCTGCGCTCCAGTTGTTCATCACAAGATTGACACGCGCACGGATGCCGGTCGCTGTTGAAGCTGAAATGAACTGCTTATAATAACGATCCGCTGGTTTGATATGGCCTGTTGTCTTCAGACATTCGATTGCCTTATTAAGGTCTTTTAGTATCAGGTCGTAGACTTCCTGAACCGTTGCTCGCGGTGCGCCATCAGTCGCAGCCTTGTCGCTGTTCTCGTCAGTGATGAGTGGCACGCAAGCCTTGTCCTGATTGCCGACGTATGTGAACTGATACATCTGGGCAAGATTGAAATATGCCCATGCTCGATAGCCCAATGCTTGAGCCATATAATACATCAGTATCTCATCGGTAGTCTCCGGATCGATGGTCTTGAGGACTGAATTGCATGAATATATCATATTGTAGTTGGTGCCCCACATCATTCTGGAAAACGTTGAATTGGCACCCTTGTCGCTGTATTCCAGAGGATCATTAAACCAGTTGTAGCCGGATGGGACAGTGACCATATCGGCAGTCCTGGCATCCATGCCAAGCATTGAAGCGGGCCAGCCGAAATCCATTTGTGCGTCCAAAGTGCCAAAGATTGCTGCAATTTGTTTGGTCATGGTAGCAATTGCGTTGACACTGGCCTCTGCCATTGAAGGATCGTTGGCAACCACCTGTTCTTTTTGATCAGAAGTGATGGTGCTCCCCATTGGCTCTGTATCGAGATTGTTGCAGGATCCCAAGACAGCCAAAGCTGCTACTGCCGGAAGAAATTTATATGTTGTCTTCATTTTTTTGCTTGTTGAGATTAGAATTCAATTTTCACTCCCCCGGATATGCATCGTACTGCTGTATAGGTAGATGTAGATGCTGAAGTAAAGCTCTGGCGCGGGTCAAGACCCTTACGTGCGCTCCAGAGGGCGAGGTTGTCGCCGGCAACATAGAATCTCAGCATGCTGATACCGATCTTCTGAGTTGTCTTGGTCGGGAGTGTATATCCAAATGTGATATTGTTGAGGGCAAGATAGTTGCTTGTTACAAGGGCTCTATCGGTAGTGTATGAAGCGAAAGTATATGAGTCTGTTGCATCAAGACGCGGCACGTCGGTATAAGGATTTTCCGGTGTCCATGCTTTCAGTATATCCTTGTGCCAGTTTTGGCCGTATTGTGAAGCGTAGCCGGAGCCCATGAGTCCCTGATAACCGTTGTCAATCATTTTGCCTCCTATCTGATAGCTCAATGCTACAGAGAGATCAAAGCCGTATAGCGAAAGATTGGTGCCGAAGCCTCCATAGAACTTTGGCATGATGTTGCCTGTCCCTTGACGGTTTCTGGTGTCATAGCTTGATTTCACGCCGTAGGAACCCTCGATTTTCTTTCCCTTCAATTCTTCTCCTGCTTCTTCTCCATAATAATCCCAACCCCAGTAAAGAGCCTTACCGGTTGCCGGGTCGACGCCGGCACTCTTTACGATATAGAGCTGGTACATTGATTCTCCCTCTCTGAAAATTCTTGAGCCGGAGATCCATTCCCCGTTCAATTCAGGTGCGAGTTTCAGCACTTTGTTGTTGATCCATGTTCCGTTGAAGTTGATCGACCAATCGATATCCTTGGTTCTTACCGGAGTATAGGTAAACTCGAGTTCGATACCGTTATTGCGCATTGAGCCCACATTCATCGGTATTGATGAATATCCGAGTGATGGAGCCACAGGACGGTTGTAGAGCATGTCGGAGGTCTGACGGTTGAAGTATTCAAGCGTACCGGTGATCATGCCGTTGAGGAAGGCGTAGTCAAAACCTACGTTGAAGGAGTTTGAAGTCTCCCATGTCAAATCCGGGTTGCCCTTATAGACCAGGTTACCGTCGCTCCATGAAGTGGTGCCTTCAATTCCATATTGGTCAAGATAAGCGTATGCGTTGCCAATGGCGTCATTACCCTGCTGACCGAAGCTTGCGCGGAATTTCAACTGATTGAGCCAGTCTCTTGAGCTTTCTGTAAATGCTTCCTTTGCGATATCCCAGGCTGCTGAAACTGAGAAGAAGTTACCCCAACGATGCTTGGGTGAGAAGTAGGATGAAGCGTCGCGACGATACATGCCTGTCAGGAAATAACGGGTAGCATAGTTGTAGTTGACCTGTCCGAAGATACCACGGGTTGCGTATTCTCCTCTGCCGCCGGAGCCTCTGCGTGCATCATTAATGAGTGTATTGCTCACAGCCCATGAGAACGGGTTGTAGAGTCCTTGGCCGGTAGCTGATACTGATTCTGAGTTGTAACTATAACTTTCATAGCCAAGCATTGCTGAGAAGTTATTGTTGTCGTCGAAGGAGTGTTCGTAGTGAGCGATGCCTTGAAGTGTCACGCCTGATACGCGGGTAGACTCCTGAGCTGCTGCACCTCCCACGGTAGTAAACTGACCATAGATACCATTACTGATATTATGATAGCGGGTATTGTCAAGGTTATAACCCAATGTGCCGGTAAGGGTCAGTCCTTCGATTGGATTGAGCTGGAGATACCATTTTCCGTTGAATAGGTCGGTCAGATATTCGGTTGTGTCATAGATAAGCTGACCTGCGGGGTTACCGTTGGTGATGAAAGGACGTGCAAATGGAGTTGACCTTGCATCGCCATAGTCATAGATCTTGTCGTTATATGCCTGGTCGATCATGATATTGCCTTCGGCGTCGCGAACATAGATCGGATAAATAGGAGCCATTAGGTTGGCTGAATAGAAAGCGTTGCCGTTGCTGCCTGCGGTTGTCTGATCACTTGGATAGTCGCTCTTGGCGTATGCGTAGCTGAGGTTGGTACCGATTTTAAACCAATTGGTCACAGTGTAGTCAACGCTCAGACGAGTTGATATGCGCTCGTAGCTTGAATTCTGGATTACACCTTCATCCTTAGTGTAGCCTCCGTTGAAATAATAGTTGATCTTTTCGTTGGCTCCTGAGATACCGAGGTTGTATTCCTGACGAAGTCCGTTGCGGAATGTTGCTTTTCCCCAGTCGTCGGGAGTAAAGTAATAATCCCCATAACGGTAGCCAAGGGTGGCGTTAGGATTTAGCTTGCCGTTCTCACCGATGAGATATTCTCCTTCCGGAACTGTATATACCTGATATCCCAATGCAGAAAGCATTTGGGTGTTGGCATACTGATGAGCTCTTGCCTGGTCATATCCAAGGCTGTAGAGTGCGGCATTTCGTTGTGCCTGATAGCTTAGTTCATAATATTGTCCCGGGTCGGTGATAACATCGTAGTTGGTGATCTCACGGCTGTTGGCACCCCACTTTGCATCGATTGTAACTTTGGTTGAGCCTTGCTTACCACGCTTAGTTGTGATAAGGATGACACCGTTGGCACCACGCGCACCATAAAGGGCGGCAGCGGCTGCGTCCTTAAGTACTGTCATTGATGCGACGTCGCTTGGGTTGAGGGCTGAGATGTCGCCGTCGTATGGTACGCCGTCAAGCACATAAAGAGGCGCGGAGCTCGCATTGATGGAGCCGACACCGCGGATACGCACTGTCGGTGCTGTACCCGGCTGGCCGTTGCTGCTCATTGTCTGTACGCCGGCTACTGCACCGGTGAGGGCGTCGACCACGTTGGTCACGAGGCGGTCTTCGATAGTCGTTGCGTCGACTACGGATGCGGCGCCGGTATATTCCGATTTCTTAGCTGTGCCGTAGGCTACGACCATCACGTCGTCGAGCTGTTGGGAGTCGCTTAGAAGTCCGATTTTGAGATCCTGACCTATTGATACTTCCTGGGTGTGCATGCCCACGTAGGAAATCACCAGTTTGCTGGCGGTTGCCGGGATGTTTTTGATGACGAAGTTACCATCGAGGTCGGTCGAGGTACCAATGGTGGTGCCCTTTACCAAGACGGTCGCACCAATCACTGGTTGGTCATCGCTGACAGAATAGACGTAGCCGCTTGCCGTGCGCTGTCCCAACGCTGACGCAATCACTGCCGTCATAACTGCCATAAGTGCTAGCAATCTTTTCATTTTTGTTAATTTTAGTAAAAACTTTAGAAATTTGTTATTATGTTTGTTGATTTTTATCGGCTATTCCGTGTTTATTATTGATTTTTGCTATTATTGTTTGAATGACACAAAATTATCTGATTCAGTGTCACATTTATTATAACAAAAACATTTCAAAAAATGTTGTAAAAAAGGTTAATTATTGTTGATTTTAACATCCTCCCCGTAATTTCCCACCCCCTCCAAGCGTCACTAACTCTAATGCATAACTTTAATGCATAATGCATAATGCATAATTCATAATTCATAATGCATAATGCATAATTAGCTCCGCTCAAGCTAAAGTGGTCCTGTCTGCGGTTTCTGGCAAAATTATGTAGTAACGCCTAAGAGCGTCCAAAGTAATTTTAAGTTAGCGAGACTGCGCCTTTATTTTTTATCGAATTGTGGCTAAAAGTGGTAATTTTATCCCACTTTTAGCCATAATTCGATTTTTTTTTGTATCTTTGTGGAAAAAATATTGAACTATGGTCATTGGACGTAAAGATGAAAAAGAAAAACTCAAAAGAGCCTATAATTCCGATAAGTCGGAATTTGTGGTAGTATATGGTCGGCGTCGTATTGGTAAAACATTTCTCATTAGGGAGACTTTCGACTACAAGTTCACATTCCAATATAGCGGTGTATTTAAAATTAGCAATCAAAAGCAGTTGGAAGTGTTCTATAAGAATCTCATTGAGCAAGGACTTGATCCAAATGAGAAACAACCCAAGGACTGGTTTGAAGCTTTCTTTCTGCTTCGGCATCTCATACTTAAATCCGAGGACACACGAAAAGTGATTTTTCTTGACGAGCTTCCTTGGATGGATGCACGCAATTCTCACTTTATCCCGGCATTTGAACACTTCTGGAATGGTTGGGCATCGGCACGCAAGGATATACTGCTTATTATATGCGGCAGCGCCACATCGTGGATCATCAACAAGATATTCCGGAATAAAGGAGGACTTTACAACCGGGCTACTTATAAATTGAAACTTCAGCAATTCTCATTATATGAATGCGAAGAATTGGCCGAATATTTAAAACTGCCTTATAATCGCAATATGTTGATGGAAGGATATATGGTGATGGGAGGAGTGCCTTTCTATTGGACAAAACTTGACAATACCAAGAGTCTTGGTAAAAACATTGATACCCTTTTCCTCAGAGATGATGGCGAATTGCACGATGAATTTAATTATATATACTCCTCTATGTTCAATACCCCAGAGAAATATATAAAAATTGTGGAAGCCTTATCAGGTAAAAAATCAGGTATGACGCGCGATGACATCATCTCCAAAGCAAAGATTGATAACAACGGGCATGTGAGTCGCATGTTGGAAGACTTGATTGAATGTGGATTCATAAGAAAATACTGCCATACGGGCAAGCGACTGAAAGATGCACTTTATCAGCTTGTAGATTGCTATACCCTGTTCTATTATCAATTCATAAGAATGGCCCATGGGATAGATGAAGAGTATTGGGTAAGGACTATGCAGACTCCTGCCTACTCTATATGGTGTGGGCTGGCATTTGAAAGGGTGTGCCTGTTGCATTCTCGACAGATAAAAGCAGCTATCGGTATTTCCGGAATAAAAGCTGACTTATATTCCTGGTTCGTTAAGAAGAATAACGAACATCCCGGAGTACAAATAGATTTGATAATAGATCGGGCTGATAATATGGTGAATATCTGCGAGATGAAGTATGCCCCTGAAGGGTTTCGCCTGACAAACAGTGAACTCAATAAGATCCGCACTAGTGTTAGCATATTCAGACTTTATGCACCACGGAGCCAAGCGATACAACCAGTTCTAATTTCTTCAAACGGAACGATTGCTAACAATAATTCTTTTGAAATTCCATTACAAGTGGTGGGAGATCAGCTATTTCTTCCATAAATCTTTGTTTATTATTTAGATAAATCGAATTATGGCTAAAAGTGGGTTAAAATTACCACTTTTAGCCATAATTCGATTAGTAAGGATTATTAACTCAACTTTCGCATGTACAGTAAACATCACGCAAAGTACGCAAAGAGCAAAGGCCGCAAAGTTATTTTAGTTAGAAGCGACCCTTAGGTGGAAAGCGACCTCCGGGCGCGTCGAGTAGTGATAGGCGATTAGAACAAGCGAAACTTGAATTATGAATTAATTACGGTCGCCCCCATACAGCTCTTTAGGGAAGCTGATCAAGCGAACGTCAAGGTCGTCCACTTGCACATCCAGCGCATTCTCATTGTAGAGTCCGTATGTCTTCCCGCGGACCCATCCCTCGCCGTCACAAGGGCGCCTGTCATACACCCCTTTCTGATAAGGTGTCGTATCCACAAGGTCAATCCGTATATTGTCGAGCAAGATGTCATAAATTTTCCCCGGAATGTCGCATCCTATAAAGATTCCATTCTCCGAAGTCGCAAAGATATTTATGAAGCGGATATTGTGAATCGGTCCGCATGCTCCCTTTGTGGCTCCTTTTGGAAACCTCCATCCGGCATCCTTATGATTTCCTACGGCACGGGGATAGGAAGTGATATAAATCGGCTCCGACTGTCCCCACCAAACTTCCGAAAACAGATGGCAATCAAGGATGATATTGGAGAATGTCACATTCTCCACACTCCCCTCATCACGGTTCTGGATACCGATTCCCCGGTTAGAATCCTTGATGATGCAATTGTCGAAAGAGACGTGTGATATCCTGTCCATGTTCTCCGAACCGATCTTAACGGCGCAACTCCGCGACGTCATGATGCAATTATTGACCACGATATCGTAGCATGGACCATATTCCTCAAACTCCCTCCGGTTTTTTAGACAAATACAATCATCTCCACTCTCTATATAGCAATTGGAAATCCTTATCTTATGCGAGTGGTCAATGTCAATCCCATCACCATTTCTCACCTTGAGATTATTGAGCAAAGAAATATCGGAGATAGCCACATCATGACATCCCACAAGATGCACAGTCCAGTAGGCAGAATTGGCTATTGTCACATCTGATATCCTCACATTCTCGCATCCGAAAAGTGTGAGTACATGCGGACGAGGATCAAAAGTAGTGACAGGCTTTAGTTCATACGAATCATCAAGCTCCGCTCCCATGAATGCGACTGCATTCCCATCGATACGCCCCGTGCCTGAGATGGATATATTCTTAAGGTCTGTCCCCGATATCCACATCATCCCTTCACCCTCATTGGCACGGAAAGCCGACTCCTTATATATAGACTCATCCGGGCTGGCAAGCAGAGTGACGTTGGCTTGCAGATGAAGGTCAATGTCTGATTTCAGATGAAGCGGCCCCGACAGGAAAGTATGTCCGGAAGGAAACAGAACTTCCCCTCCTCCCGAACCCGAGCAAACGTCGATAGCTTTCTGGATAGCCACCGCATCATCCGCTTTCCCATCTCCCTTAGCCCCAAACTCCATTACATTCACATCCTTAGC
>CAZWJO010000039.1:18794-26349 GCA_964634905.1 uncultured Sangeribacter sp. | reverse complement strand
GCGGAAGCCATCCGCGTTTGGGAAAAAATTACTTCTCAATCCGATACAAAAAAAGTAAAGAAGTCTTTGATTTTTGACAGTGAGCGAGTCCTTACCAGTCGCCGGATTGGGTGGATATCGTATTTTCAACTAAATCAGGTAAGAACCAGTGTTTTCAGGGAATGTCAAAATGATTTAATAAATTTAACATCTTTTAAGATTACACTGTTCAATTCGTGCAGTCATTCCCATTAACTTTGCGCTCGGAAACAAAATCTATGCACAGGTGAGGAATACGCCGAGTGAATATGGCTCGAAAGTACCCGCTTCCACAATAGTTGTTGCAGGATTCCAGGAAGCGACCCGCTTTGACCCCACATGACCGAAGCCTACGAATCGCCCAGCACAGATGGTAGTTTCTTCACGGTGCTCCCGAGGCCCACACGCGCCCACACCGTGCCGGTCCCAGAGGACTGTCGTTTTCGTAAAACGCATCACGCACTACGCAAAACGCCCCCCCGAGCTCCGGAAAGAGAACTTTGACATGCTGCCACAACCCAACGGTGCCACCTACCTCAGCCATATCTTTCTTACTGCGCTGAGGCGGAAGCCGAAGTAACTACCGAGCCATCTCCTCGGTCTATTCCACTTTGCGCCTTCGCGTGAGCTTCCGTTACCGCCAATGTATCGACAATTGCATCAGTATGCCCATGCTGTACTCCCGAGGCCCAAACGTGCCCATACACCCATGTTCATACTCATGCTCTGAAATTTGACACCGAGCGTTAATCGTTCATCGTTCATCGTTGATCATTGACACTGAGTATCGACCCTGACGGCCGCGACATGATCTACAGTTTCGAATACAGTATTCGCCGCCCTATACTCTCCCCGCCAAAGGTGACGGGGCCTATGGAGCGGACAGCTTCCCAGCCGCCCGAATCCTTTCTAATGATTAATTCCACTCATTAAGTATACACTAAGCGCGTGACATGACCCGTCATGCGCTTTTTTTATATCCCTAATACAATTTTACATATATTTATTCGTTAAACAAAAAGTGATGTCGAAAGGCATTACCTCAAATTTTGATATCTTATCAATTTCGACAAAAAGACAATGAATAAAAAGCTCATAGCTGCATCAGCCATTATCGCCGGCTCTATCTTTTGTGCTCAAGCGAAGGATGAAGTGATCATGACAGTCAACGGCGTGGATGTCCCTCGCTCCGAATTCGAATACCTTTATCACAAGAACCAACAACAGCAAGTCGACCCACAGAGCCTCGAGGAATATGCTGAGATGTTCAAAATCTACAAACTCAAGGTAGCAGACGCCCTCTCCCAGCGACTGGACACCATGACTGCCTTCCAAAAGGAAATGGACCAGTACAAAGCTGACCTCGCAACCCCCTATATGACAGATTCTCTCTTCCTCAACTCTCTCGTCAAAGAGGCATACGACCTCAGCCGTGAAGAAGTGGAGGCTTTCCATATCATGCTGGCAAAGAGCCAATCCGACATGGAGACCTCCAAAGCCAAGGCCCAGGCTGACTCCCTACGATCTGTCCTTCTGAATGGGGGTGATTTCGCAGAACTCGCCGCTAAATATTCCATCGACCGAGCAAGCAGCGACAATGGTGGACGAATGGGCTACATCGTATCAGGTCGATTCCCCTACGCTTTCGAAAAAGCCGCTTATTCTCTTGCTCCCGGAGAAATTTCAGAAATTGTTGAGTCTCCACAAGGCTTCCATATATTAAAAGGCGGTAAGCATCGCCCTGCCCGTGGCTCAGTCCTCGTAGAACACATCATGAAGATGGTGCCTCCCACTGCGACACCCGAACAGCAGGCTGCTGCGAAGGCTACAATCGACAGTATATATAATCTGGTCGTCGCCAATCCTAACAGCTTTGAAGATCTTGCCCGTGAACTAAGTGACGATAAGGGGTCCGGAAGACAAGGAGGAAAGCTAAACTGGTTTGGAGCTGGAATGATGGTCGAACCATTCGACTCTGCTTCTTTCGCTCTGGAAGTAAATGAAATCTCTCTTCCAGTGAGAAGCCAATACGGTTGGCACATCATCCGAAAACTTGACAAGAAAGCTCCGGCAAGCTTGGAAGAGATGAAACCACAGGTCCTCAAACGTATCGCTAACCCACAAGACGAACGGTATGATCTTGTTGAAAAAAATCTCATCAATAATCTACGTAAGAAGCACAAAAAAATCCTTCAAAAACAAAATCTTGATGATGAAGCTCTCAAAGAGGTGGAATATGAATGGCTTTATGCCAACGAGCCGGATTACAGAAATCTCCTGAATGAGTACCGTGAGGGTTCTCTGCTATATGAAGCAAGTCTTCGTGAAGTATGGGATAAGGCAGCTAAGGATAATGAGGGCCTGACTGATTATTTCAATTCTCACAGAGATGATTATAAATGGACAAAACCACACGTGAAAGGTATTCTCGTTCAAGCTACCAATGATTCAGTTGCAAGTCTTGTAAGAACGGGGCTCAGAGAGGTTACTGATGAAAACGGTCTCAAAGCTCTCAGAAAACAGTTTGTAGGCAAAGCCTCAATGGATCGTATCCTTATGGAAGAAGGCCAGAATCCAATGGTCGACAACGTTATTTTCGGAGGTGAACCGGTTAAACCCAACAATAAGAAATATACTGTGTATTTCATCTTCGAGCCTAAGATCCTTGAAGCTCCAGAGTCTATGACCGACGTTAAAAGCCTTGTGACAAGTGACTATCAGAACAAGCTCGAACACGACTGGGTAGAAAAACTCAAATCCAAATACCCCGTCCAAATCAACGAAAAGGTCCTCAAAAAAGTAAAATAAAGTATTTTAGCTGATAGAGCTAAAATAGATATATCAGCTGTTCAGTCCCATAAAAACCTCGGAATTATCCCGAGGTTTTTCCTTTATCCTCATTTTTTGTTGCATACCTCCGATTTTTTTTGTAACTTTGCTCGTTAGATGAGAAAGACCGCACTAATATTTCTGTGTAGTATCGGAATAGCTGCCGGTTGCGGACGTGGACACATCTGCACTGAAGTGACCGATAGTGATTTCGTGGCTCAATACCGCGATTCGGTGCTTCTGTTGTCCGACATTGTCAGGCAAATCCCATCTGGTATTTCTGCGGCCGACAGCGCTGCTCTCATTCAGAAAATTGCCGACCATTGGATCGACGGTTTCCTAATTGAAGACCTCGCCGCAAGCCAAATCGACGATATGGAGCGCATAAACGCTCTCACTGCTGACTACAGAAGAAGCCTTATAGCCGACTCCTACCGCCGAAAAATGCGTCGCAACGGCATCCAACCTATTGATATGGGGAGGGTTAAAACTTATTATAAGCAGCACTTAAGTGAATTGAGCCTGGAGCGTCCAATTGTCAAAGGCCTGTTTATTAAGGTTTCTGCCTCTTCTAAATACATTGATGAGATTCGTCAATGGATGAAAACAGCCGACACCGAATCTTACGACGCTCTTGAAAATACCGGACGACGAGAAGCTACCGCTTTCCGTTATTTCGCCGACCAATGGGTTGATTTCGACGCAATCGCTGGAGAAATTCCCCAGAGACTCGGAGATGGTGACAAGTTTGTAGAAAACACCGTCGATTTCGAGACAGAACTTAACGGTACGGTCTACATCCTTCATCTGACTGACTTCAGAAGAAGTGGCTCTATAATGCCTGAAGAATTTGCCGCTCCTATCATCGAAGACAGATTGAAGGCTCTTCATCTCGCTGACTACGAAACAGGCCTCATAAAGGCACTTCGCTCTTCGGCTATTGAAAAAAATATTTTGAAAGAAGGCACTTACTTCATAAAAAGGAAATGAAAAAGATAATAATGACAATAGGCCTTTCTGCTGTGGCTGCCCTTTCTATTGGCGGGGCAGCTTTCGCCGATTCTAACTCAGGCCCGAAAAAGAACGTTATCGACGAAGTGGCTTGGATCGTTGGTGACAACGCTATCTATAAGTCTGAAATCGAAGATGAATATGCACAGATGCGTAGTATGGGCGTTAGCCCTGGTGGTGATCCTTACTGTGTGATTCCGGAGCAACTCGCTGTGGAAAAACTTTATCTCCACCAAGGGAAACTCGACACCATTGAACCTCCAATCAGCAGCCTTTCCCCAAGAGTTGAGATGCAACTCAATAATTTCGTAAAAGGACTCGGAAGCAGGGAGAAAGTTGAGGAATACTTCCGAAAACCTTGGAATTCTCTTCGAGATGAGGTCATGGAAAAAATGAAGGCAAGCTACATTAAGGAGACCGTGCAAGATAATCTTACAAAAAATGTCAAAGCTACCCCTAATGATGTGAAGAAATATTACGCAAAACTTCCCGCCGATAGCATTCCATACGTTCCAATGCAGGTAGAAGTGCAGCTTATGCAGCTCAATCCTATCATCCCTAAACAAGAGATTGAAGACGTGAAGGCTCGTCTTCGCGATTTCACTGACCGTGTCAATAAAGGAGAGGCTGAATTCTCTACTCTCGCTGTTTTCTATAGCGAGGATACGGGTAGTGCTCCAAAGGGGGGGGAACTCGGTTATGCAACCCGCTCTACATACGTCCCTGAGTTTGCAAATGTCGCTTTTAATCTCAATGATCCTAAGAAAGTGAGCCGTATTGTTGAGACTGAATTTGGCTTCCACATAATCCAGTTTATTGACAGAAAAGGAGATGAAGTGAACGTGCGTCACATTCTGCTCCGTCCAAAAGTAAATGAAAAAGACCTACGTGATGCAACTATGCGTCTTGATTCTGTCAGGAAGGAAATAGCTGCCGGTCGCTACACTTTTGACGAAAGTGTAAAATACATCAGTCAAGACAAGGATTCCAGATACAATAAAGGTCTTATGATCAACGCCAATCAGTATAGTGAACGATTCGGCACCACCCGATTCGAGATGCAAGATTTGCCTCCCGAAATTGCTCAACGAATCGAAAATATGCAACCCGGTGATATCAGCCAACCTTTCGTAATGACCGACCCTAAAAGAAATCAGGAAGTGGCTGTTATGGTTAGGCTTCAATCTCGTATACCGGGACATTCTGCCAATCTTGCGGAGGATTACAATATGCTTAAGCGCATGTATGAAAACTACACCAAAGAGCAGATTATAAAAGATTGGGTGGAGAAGAAAATCAAAGACACATACGTGCATATTTCCGAGGGTTGGAATAACTGCGATTTCCAATACGAAGGATGGGAGAAAGAGAAGGCAGAGAAGTAAATGACTCGGTATCAAAAGGTTTTTTTAGGAATTATCGGAATGATGTTGCTGATATTTTTCGGCAACATAGCTTTCTGTGCGTATGCTCAGCAAGTCAAGAAAAAAGCTACTCAGAAAAAAGAAGAGACATATACTCGCCCCGCTCCTACTCGTCCAATTAAACCTGAAATCCCGTCTCAAAACAGATATCAGAGCGACAAGGTGTTTCTCGAGTATGCGGATAGCCTATATAAATTGCAACCTGCTTGGAACGATACTACCGAAAAACAAGTTGTGACAGGTAATGTCAAGTTCCGTCAAGGCTCCCTTTGGATGTTCTGCGACTCTGCTTATTATTATCCGGAAATAAATTCTATGGACGCTTTCGGACACATCCGCATGGAACAGGGGGACACTCTATTCGTTTGGGCTGACCAACTCTACTACAACGGAGATGCTCGACTCGCAAAACTCACCAACGGACCTTCCGAACCTAAAGTCCGGCTCAAAGATCCGAGCGGTGAACTTCTTACCGATACCCTCGACTATGACGTTGACCTCGAAATTGGGTTCTATGGCTGTGGTGGTTTGCTAAAGGATGATGTCAATACCCTTACTTCTATTTTCGGACAGTACAATAGCCGAACTAAAGATGCTGAGTTCTTCTATGATGTAGAGCTTATCAATCACAAAGACAACTTCTCTCTTTATAGCGATACCCTTTACTACAATACCGGCACTCACATGGCCCGCATTGATAGTCCTACAGATATCTACGGTCCTAACGACACTATATACACCAGCAAGGGTTGGTATAATACCCAGACAGGAAACCTTGACATGATCCATCGCTCAATCATCATTCACAAGGATTCCCTCGGGCGTGCCACTACCCTCGAAGGCGACTCCATCGTATATGATAATGCCACAAGGATAAGCCGTGCTTATCAATACCGCGATATCACTAAGTTAGGGCAACCTACTGTCATTACGGATACTGCCAGTAAAATTATTCTGATAAGTGGATTCGGAATGTATAACGACTCCACAAAAGAGGCTTTTGCTACAGAATACCCATTATTGAAGGAATACTCACGTCCCGACACACTTTTCCTTAGAGCCGACTCTATTTTCACATATATCCGACAAGATACTATAAGAGTTCCTAAGTTCTATCCTGAAAGATTTGTCCGAGAACCTTTCAATGCATCTGACTTTGAATATCTTGAATGGACTTTCAATGAGGAAGAAGAATGGCTCGATCCCATTTCAAAAGAAGAGATGAAAGGCCTACTCTCCTCTATGCTTGCCATCATAAAAGAGGAGCATACCCCTATTTCCCCCGATGAAATCTCCGACATTTCTTCTATCCCGCAACTTTTAGATAGCATCGAAATTTCAGATAGCATCAACCTATCTGAAATTCCAGACAGCACAAGCTCCTTTGAGATTCAAGATAGCATAGGGTCCTTTGAGATTCCGGATATTATTCCTATATCTAATGAAGTCATTGACAATTCTGAGAATTTTGAGATCTCTGAGAACACACAGATCTCAGAAAACTCCGATGACACTGACTCCTCTGACAACTCAAATATCTCTAATAACTCTGATGTCTCTGATATCTCAGACAGTATCCCTAAGCTTCCATCTCTAAAAAAGAATATACCAGCAGAAGAGCCACATAAGCCGGCCGAAGAAGAGATCGAAATGTTAATAAAGGAAATCCGAGACTATCACGTAGCAAAGGCATATCCAAGAGCAAGATTTTTCAATCAAGACATCCAAGGAGTTGCAGATACTTTAGAAATTTATGAAAATGATTCGCTTATGTATATGAAGCGCAAGCCCGTTGTGTGGAATGGTGAACGCCAAGTTAATGGAGAAGAGATAATCCTTCATTTCAACGACTCCACTGTCGACCATGCGCTGCTACCTAAATCAGGATTTATGGCTGAATATGTCGACGAAGACTTCTACAATCAGCTTTCCGGCAAGAAAATGGAAGCCTGGTTTGAAGATGATTATTTGAAGCGGCTTTATGTTGATGGAAACGTCCAGGTCATTATGCTCCCAATGGAGAATGACTCATCTTTCAACAAACTTGTTGATGCAGAGAGCAGCTACATGACAGTTGATTTAAAAAATCGACAGGTAGAAAAGATAAAGATGTGGCCGGAAGTGACGGGCAACACTACTCCCCTTTTCCTCGTAAAGAAGGCTCAGAAATACCTCCCCAATTTCCGTTGGCTCGACGCTATACGTCCAAGACGAGTCATCATAGACGGAGTGACCAGATGGGATGACGAATTAGGTGAAGTTCCAGAACCCCT